>CAYSZN010000101.1:0-6975 GCA_964435425.1 uncultured Akkermansia sp.
TCCGGATTTCCCAGCAGGATTCCCGCATCGGTCAGCAGTTGGCCATAGAGCAGCCATTCCGGACGCAGTCCGTATTGCTCCCGGAAAAAACGTCCTATCCACGGATGGTCCGCCACCAACCGCGGCTGCCAGGGACGTATCGGCTGGTCCGAGCAGAGCAGCAGGTAGTAGCTGCCCTTGATGATGCCCACCGCCACATGCGGGAAAGAGGCCATGGCCGTGCGAAGCATGATGTCCGCGCCCTCCTCCCCGATGCTGGAGTCGAAAGAGGTCGCGTAGACCCCATCCGGAGTCATGCGCCGTTTCACCCGTTCGTAGAAGTCCGTGGTGTAGAGCTTCGACGAGCTGAAGTAGAGCGGATTGGTCACGGTGTTGACGACCAGCGAATAGCGCTCCTGCCCGGACTTCACGAAATGCACGCCGTCATCGTGGAGGATGCGTATGTTCGGATCGTTCTCGATGTCGAAGCTGTATTCCTTCATCCGGTGCAGGTTGTCCAGCACCGCCCGGTTGATCTCGACCGCGTCGGTGTGTTCGAAGAGCTTGCCCACCGTGCCCGCCGTGGCACCACTGCCCACGCCCAGCACGAGGGCGCGGTCCGCACGCGGCGCGTGGATGGCGGAGAAGGCCCCGACCAGCTTTTCGGAGGGCGCATGGAGGGGAATGGAGATGTAGCCGTTCGTGAAGAAGTAGGGATCCCCATCGTAGCGGGCGATGGAGAACGACTCGTTGTGGCCCTTGTAGCGCTCCGAGGCATCCACCCCGGCCCATTTCTCACGCAGGGTTTGCGGAGAGCGGAACGATTCATACCCAATGTAGAGCAGATCCTCGTCCCATGCCTTCCTTTGCGCCAGCAGGGCCGCGACAACGAGCAGAGGGGCTGCGGCGCGGGCGGTCCAACCGCCTCCCGGATTCATCCACAGCGCCAGGCACGCCAGCGCAGCCACGGTCAGCAGCAGGGCACCGTAGTCGAGCCGCAGGTGCAGCCAGGAGGTCATCAGGGCGAAGCCCGCCGCATTGGCCAAGGAGACGTAGAAGAGCAGGCGGCCGGAATCCATGGCGAGATGCCTTCTGCCGGTGCCGAGCAAGGCCGGCACGGTGGCACCGAAGCCCATGGCCGGGACCAGCATCAGCACGGCCAGCATGAAGGTTTTGTAGAGGACCACGACGACAGGCCGATGTGCGATCGCCTCGTAGCCCGCCGCATATCCCCGCATCGTCGTCGGCAGTCCCGCCAACAGCCAGACCAGCGCCACGAGACTGACGACCATGCAGCTCGCGAAGGACCAGCTCCATCTCCGGACGCATACCGATCCCAACGCGATGCCCAGCAGGACCATGGCTAGGACGAAGGCGAAGGTCTCGCGGAACGGCCCCAGCAGGCATTCCGCCACGCGCAGCATGGTGAGCTGGAAAATGGCCGAGGCAACTCCCGCGAGGGAGAGCGCCGCCAGCACGCGCCACGGCCAGCGGACCGACCGTCGGTCGACGGGCGGGGGCGGTGCGGGCGGGTTCCGGAAGAAAGCGAGCAGCATCAGGGCCGCCGCGCCGTTCAGGGTTGCCACCGAGACGGTGGCCAGACGGATGCCGAACTGCCGCACCAGCCAGAATTCCACCAGCAGCACCATGGCCGCCGCCCCGAAATTGTAGAGCGCATAGGAACGGCTGAACGCCGCCCCTGGGGCCAGACTGCGCAGCCAGCCGGCGAAGATAGGGAGGCTCGCTCCGATGAGGAAGGACGGCACTAGCAGCAGGGCCACGCACAGCGGCAGCAAGGCCCCTTCCCGGAAATAGAGCAGACGATCCAGCCAGGCGGTTCCGAAGGCGAACCCCAATCCGCACAGGCCGATGCCTGCCTCGATCGCCCACAGCCATCGCCACAGGCGGTGCGCCGCGAGCGCACCCGTTCCCAAGCCCAGCAGGAAAGTCAGCAGGACCGCGCCGCTGACGGTGAACTGGTCCCCGGCCAGATTGCCCAGAATCCGCCCGAAGAGGATTTCGTAGGAGATGCCGCAGAAGCCGGACACCAGCACGAGGAAGCTGAGAAGACGAGCCTTGCCGGTGGACGCGGAATCCGCCGCTGATCGATGTCGAGCCGAGGTCATTTCCAATGAAACACTTACTCCAGAGAAATCCCGAAGCCTCGCAGGAAAAGCCGCGTGTAGGACCAGAGCGAGCCACCCTCTTGCGGGCGAATAAATACGTGGATCAGCGCAAAGAATTGAAAGGTGAGGTAGGCCGAGAGGATGTCGAGAGGAAAACGACGATCCCAGGTCCAGGGACGACGGGTCCGCGGGCACCGGGTCAAAACGATTTGCGTGATCGAGATCCCGAGCCCCAGGATGAGAAAATAGGGCCAGGTCGACAGGATCCATAGCAGTGAGCCCCAAGTAAGATCGTCGAGGGTGGCTGGAGGCACGTGTCCCCAGAGGAGGTTTCCGATCATCGTGGCGGCCATCGTGGCGAAGAAGATCCGCAGCGCTGGTCGTCGTTTGAAGTAGGCGAAGAACGTCGGGTAGTAGAAGACGCGGACGAGGAACTCGCGCAGGTGGAAGGCGAAGCGCCCCCAAAGACTCGCGAGGTTGGTGGCCAACCACGGCCGGTCGTACTGGGTATCGACGCGGTACCCCAGTATCCGCCAAGCTCCAACGCGGAAGTGGGTGACGCCGCCGTAGATCAAGTAGACCCGCGCCTGATCGAGAAAGGTCGAGATCAACACGGTCGGGGTGGAGTGCTCGACTCCGGCGACATGCTCGCGCACGAGATGGCTCGTGAACGCGTACACTTTGAGGCTGCAACAGCGATCCATCGCCTCGACGAAGACGGCGATGAACTGTCCCGCGAAGACCATGTAGACGAGCGCGAGACACCAGAGCCGTATCCCCGAGCGGACCAGTGCGTTCTTGTCCTCGACGAGATGGCGCTCCTTCAGGTAGCCGTAGCCTTGGCCGAGGTAGGGTGCGTAGGAGAAGTTGGGGATCGCCACCGGCGAGAGGAAGACCGCGAGGTACTCTCCGAGCGGGAGGTCGCGGGGAACCACGCCGTCCCGGTAGTCGGCACGGTAGACCATCAACCGCGCCCACTGGTAGCAAAAATAGAGGAGCCCGACAGGCATGGTCCACGTTTGATCGGTCAGGCCTTCTCTCACGCAAGAACCGAGGATGAGGATCATGGACGCCTGAATCAGGACCGTGCGCAGGATCTGGACGGTCCGTTCTTCGCGGACGAGCGCTGGGAGGAGCCGGCGATGCACCCAGCGAGCCGCGAGCGAGCCTGCGGCGACGAGTCCGAGCGTCGTGGTTCCTAGAGACATTCCTCCGATGATCGCCGCCACGAGACCGCCCCAGAGCGCCGCCACGAGGCCGCTGTGTCGGGCGGTGGGGTGGAACGCGAGGTAGATCGTCAGGTGAGCCGCGAGCAGAAGGCCGGTCGCTTGAATTCCGAAGAGCACGGCGAAGAGGGCAACGAACCAGACGACGATCATCCATGCCTTGTACTGGAGCGGCGCGAAGTAGACGCTGAGAAAGCAACCGAAGAGGCCTACGAAGAAGATCAGGCGTTCGAAGCTGTCCGTGTAGATCCCGGCATGCGTGACTTCGAGCTTCGCGTCGATGCTGCCGTAGAAGTCGATCACATGGGGCCAGTCGAAGCCGAGCAAACCTACGACGTCGCCCGGGGTCGGCAGGCCGTACCAGGCGGCGAGCTGGGTGTAGCACCAGACGTAGACGAGGAGCACCGCCAGCACGCCGAGGATCACCCGCGGCTGGTGGCGGTCGTGCGCCCTTCGGATTTCCGGCGTCACCGGAGCGCTGCGGAGCCGGACTCGGGGGCGTGTGCTCATCCCAGTTTCCCAAGGACGAAGGCAGCCAGGGTACGGATGCTGTGGAAGTTGTCGGCGTTGATGTCGGCGCTTCCGATGTCGATGCCGAAGGTGTCCTCGAGAAACTGGACGGTCTGGACGACGCCGAGCGAATCGACGAACCACTCGTTCAGCAGATCCGTGTCGTCGTCGAGGGTCGAGCCGCTGTGCGGGTAGATCTCGAGGTAGTAGGTACGGATCAAGTGGGCGATCTCGCTGTCGGTCATCGGAGTTCTGTCTTGGGTGGTCCGTGGCGCCGCAGGGTCTCGCGGCGATCGGGCTTGCCTGTGCGGGTGGTTGGGATGGACGGAACGACGACCACGTTGCGGGGCACCATGTGGGCGGACAACCGCGAGCGGGCGTATTTCAGGAAGTCGCGATCCGACCAAGTCTCCGGGCGGTAGGGGACGACGAAAATCCAAGGCACATCGGTGAGGAGCCCCTGCGGATCGGGAACGCCGGCCACGATCGCATCCTTCACGGTATCGATGTCTCCTAGCGCCAGTTCGACTTCGGCAGGGAAATACGACATGCCGCCGCAGTTGATCATGTCGTCCTGGCGGCCTCGGTAGATGACGAACCCGTCCTCGTCGATGCGTCCGTAGTCCCCCGTGAGCAGCCAGCCGTCCCGGAAGCGAGAGGTGTTCAGATCCGGCAGATTCCAGTAGCGCTCGGTCCGCTGGGGAGCCCGCAGGAGGATCTCCCCCTCCCGTCCGGGCGGTAGGAACTCGCCGTCTTCGCTCGTGATCGCGACCTCGACGTCGCGTGTGGGCAGACCGACGGTGTGGAGCTTGTCTGGATAGCGGCGCGCGTCCAGGACGAGCGCTCGGGAACATTCGGTCAGGCCATACTGCAAGTAGATGGCGGTCTCCGGGAAAAGTTCGCCGAGCCGCGCCAGTTCGTCCGCACCCACCGGCGCGCTGGCGATCTCGATCGAGCACAGGGTTTCCCGCACACCGGAGAATTTGCCCGGGTCGGCGCGGAGCAGGGCTCGCAGAAGCGGCGGCGCGGTGAAGAAGCCCGTGATGCCATGGCGAACGATGTCGTCGATCAAGGCCGGGATCGAGAAGAGGCCTTGGAAGATCACGACCGTGCCGCCGCTGAGGAGGGTCGCCCATACCCTTTGCAAACCTCCGCTGTGGGTCATCGGACTCAAGATGAGATCGCGGTGAGCGGGGCCCATGCCCACCACGCCCGAGAGCGTGCGGGCGATCGCCAGGAGCTGTTTGTGCTGGAGCACAGCGCCCTTCGGTCGGCCGGTCGAGCCGGCGGAGTAGAGGATCAAAGCGTCGGCGTCGTCCGTCACCATGGGGAGCGGCACTTGGGCGGCGTTCGGAAGCGCTGGCGTGAAGACACCATATTTGTCGACCGGATCGATACGAAAGCGGTGGGTGGGCACGACCGTCTCGCGACCTTCCTGATCTCCTTCGTCCAGAATGTAGAGCCGCGGTGCGGCGTCCCTGAGGATGAGGGCGAGGCGTTCGTCACCGATGTCGCGGTCGATCGGCACGACGATCGCTCCGGCGGCGGTGATGCCGAGGAACAGGGCGACGAACTCGGGAGAGTTGGCGAAGCGGAGCACGACCCGGTCCCCTTGACGGATGCCGCTCGCGGCGAGGGCGCGGGCGATCTGGCGCGAGAGCTCGAGGAGCTCTCCGTAGGTCAGCGAGAGCCCGGCACCGAGAACCGCCGGCCGCTCGCGATGGGCTTCCGGGTTGTCGATCAAGAGACGGTGGAGCAGGCTCTCGGTCCCTCGCGGCGGGGAATCGATGTAGAGGGTTTGCAGGCGGCTGACTTCCTCGTAGTCGACGAGGGCGAAGAGTTCGCTGAGAGGACTCACCGTCTCCTCGACCGCAGCAAGGGAGCGGCTGGTGGCGAGCGCTCGAAACGTGCGGTCCATCGCCGCCACCGCCGCGCGGAGACCTTGGTTGGCGAAGACGACGATGCGGTAGCCAGCCTCGAAGAGCTCGGCCTCCGTCACCGAGGGATAGGTGGACGGGACCGCGACGAGAGGCACGTCGCGCTTCCAGCGGGAGCCGAATTCGAGGATGGGCGCGGGGGAAGAGGCTTTTTGGTGGACTAGGATCGCATCGGCTCCGGCGTTCGCGTAGGCGTGGGCGCGCCGGAGCGCCTCCTCGATGCCGAGGCCGGCGACCATCGCCTCGGTGCGCGCGATGATGACGAAGTCGCGCGAGCGGCGGCTCTCCCGGGCCGCCTCGATCTTGCGGGCAAAGACCTCGCAATCGACCAGATGACGATCGAAACCGGTGTAGAGACTGTTGCGCTTGGGGGAGCGGTTATCTTCGAGGCAAACCCCGGCGACGCCTGCTGCCTCGTACTCGCGGATGGTCCGGACGAGGTTGATCGCGTCGCCAAAACCGTCGTCGATGTCGGCGATGACGGGCAAGTGGGTCGCGGCGACGATCTCCATGGTCGCGTCCAAATGCTCCCGCATTGAAATGAGGCCGACGTCGGGCAGGCACTTGCTAGCACTGATGCAAAAGCCGCTCGCCCAGAGACCGGCGAATCCGGCCCGCTCGGCGAGACGGGCCGAGAGGCCATCGTGGACGCCCGCCAAGATCAACGGACGCTCTCCTTGCAAAAGTCGAAGAAGCTCGGAGCCCGGGTTCATGATGCCTCCGCCGTGGAGAGGAGCGCGCACAGGGCGTCGTAGGTCTCCTGCGAGAGCTCGACGACATCTCTCGGGGACGCCGCGGCTCGCCGTTCCGACTCCCAACCTGGGATCCGTGCGCCGACTTCAGCGAAGGCGGCGAGCCGTTCCGAAAGCGTCGCCTCCGTGCTTTCAACGAGCTGGGGTCCGAGGAAGATCGCAAGCACCCCATGCTCCTCGTGCTTTTTCGAACCCGGGATGCCGCCGCCGAGGCTGGTGAGGAGTTCGATCGCCATGGCCAAGGCGAAGGTCTTATGCGAATCCCCGATCGACAGCAGTGCGGCGACATCGCTGACGGTCCGGGTGCGCACACCGTTCTCGTCGACGGCTGCGTCGGCGGGGAGAGAGGTGCCTTCCCGTTCGGCGAGGAGCAGGTCGCCGTGGGTGATCGCGCTGCTTGAGACATCGCAGACGAATGCGTGGGGGCGAGTTGGCAGGCCGATGC
>CAYSZN010000101.1:6985-9074 GCA_964435425.1 uncultured Akkermansia sp.
GGTTGGTGCCGAGCAGCGGCGTATGGCCGCCTGGTGCAGCGACCCGAGGTGGCGAACCGCTCATCAGCAGGATCCCGCATCCGCGCTCGCAGGCGAGGCGGGCCCAGTCCCCGAGGGCGCCGCTCGGGTAGACTCCGACGCCGGTGACGACGGCGAAGCCGAGTTCGATGGCTTCGGCAGAGCCGCGCTCGACGATGTGCTCCAGGATCGGATAGCCGAGGGCGTCGGCCCCATCGACATGAAGTCGCCCCGGGCCGAGCCGGACCGGTCGGGGGGCGGGCACGTCTCCGTAGGGGCCATAGCGCCCGGGTTCGGCAAGATGCAGGGCGCGGATCAGGCCGTGGCAGGGCTTGCCGGCGCGCTCGCTGCGAATCCAATGCTCGACCGTGCAAGCCGCGTCCTTGGGATCGAGCCGGAGCGCATGGCTGAGGTGCCTGACCAGCGATTCGCGGAGCTCACCGACGGCGACCGTGACGTTTATGGGAGGCGCATCCCCCTCTTGGCGAGATCTCGTTCCGCGTGGAATTTCAGGGAAACACATGAAATGACTGCTAACTGCTGGAGTCCTGCGCGGCAAGTTCGCCGATGAAATGGTTTTCCGACGCTTTAAAAGCCTCCTTCAGACGATCACCGTCCAGATCACCACAAGGGCGATCACGGCACCGACGGCGGCGAGGATGAGGCCGGGGTTCCGTCGTCGCTTGATATAGAGCAGCAGGACGAGGCCGGTCGCGCTGACGACGATGAGGAGCACGGCGCTGATGTCGATGACCCAGGACCAGACCGGGCCGGTGTTCCGCCCCTTGTGCAGGTCGTTCATCACTGCGACCCAGCCGTCGGTGACGATGGCGAGCTCGTAGGTTCCGCGCCTGCGGTCGACGAAGGCGTCGGCGCTGTAGGCGGGACCCTTGAAGGCGACGAGGCATTCCCCCTCGTCCTGCGTGAAGGTGTCGAGGAAACCGCGGACGCCGTGCTCGCGCCGGAGATGCTCCACGATCTCGAGCCTGGCGACCTCCGCCTCGCCGGTCTGGACCCATTCCAGGGGCACGGAGCCCTCGTGGAGCTGCTCGTGCCGCACGCTGCCGAAGGCCCAGTCGGGATGGTTCAGGGTCAGCCCGGTGACGCTGAAGAAGAGGATCACGCCCAGCCCGAAGAGGGAGCTGTAGATGTGGAGCCAGCGCGACCAGGTGGCCAGCTTCTGTTTCAGGGCGGGTTTCTTGCGGGGCGGCGCGACGAAGGGGGCGGCGGGGATCCGGCTCATCACTCCACTTTGGAACACTCGATCCGGGCCGAGGTGATCTCGACATTGCCCGGCAGATCCACCGAGAAGGGCTGGCCGTTCCACGAGAAGGGATGCCGGATGACCTGATGGGTCCCGTCCTCGCGGGCCGCCTCCAGATAGAAGACGTAGTCCCCCTCGGGAACGGGAAGGCGGTTGTCGTCGAGCCCGTCCCAGAAGGCGCTGTATTCTCCCGCGCGGCGGGTGGCGGAGGAGCGGGCCGCCACCAGGTCGGTCGGATCGATGAGGCGGCGGGCCTTGTCGTGGCGATACCACTGCCTCAGGTCGGGCAGCCACTTGAGGCGCTCCTTGCCCTGCACGATCCAGAGCAGCATCGTCCGGATGGGGAATCCGTCCTCGTCGGCGATCCACGCGGCGACGTAGGGGCGCTTCGATTTCGCGGGAAACTCGAAGGTGAGGAGAAACTCCATGTCCTCCAGCTCGCCCGAAGCCGGTTCGTCCGCCTGAAGCGTGTCGGCCGACGCCACCAGCGGGGGCGAAGCCTCGGGCCAGCCGGGGCTGCGGTGCTGCGAGCCATCGGCGGCGATCACGAGATATTCGACGGAGGGATGGGAGGCGGCGAGACGGACGCCCTCCTCCACGCCGAGCACGTTCAGGGAGACGGCGAGGGCGTTGGCCGTGGCCGCATCGGGCGCGATGACGCTGGCGCTGGCGATCCCGGAGACGGGCATCCCGCTGCGCGGATCGAGCACGTGGGAATGGAGCCGGCCTCCGATGGTCCAGCCCCGGCGGTAGCCTCCGCTGGTGGCGAGGGCCTGGTTCCGCAGGGGCACCTCGGCGACGGGGGGC
>CAYSZN010000102.1:0-9020 GCA_964435425.1 uncultured Akkermansia sp.
GACACCGGGTTCCCGGTGGATCAAGGTCAACAACTGGTACACGGTGGGCGGTGCCGTGGTAGGAGGGGCGGGATCATCGGGCGACAAGCTGTGGCAGTCGCAGATGTGGCAGTCTCAGTTGCCCTTGCTGATCCATGGCAAGGCGGAGTCGGTGTTCTTCCTTGGCATGGGAACCGGGATTCCGGCCGGCGTGGCCTTGGAGTTCCCTGTCGAACGGGTGGTGGTGGCAGAGCTCATCAAGGACGTGGCGGTCGCTTCCCGGAAGTATTTTAAAGAGGAGACCATTGGGCTGCATACCGATGGCCGGGCGACGGTCATCGCTGAGGATGGACGCAATCTGCTCCGCGGAACCAAGGAGACCTTCGATCTGATTGTGTCGGATTTTTTCACTCCTTGGCATGCCGGGGCAGGGAGCCTCTACAGTGTCGACCACTATGCCGCAGCGAGAGAGCGATTGCGGGCCGGCGGCATGTATGCGCAGTGGATACCGCTCTACCAGATGTCGGAGGGGGAGGTGATGATGGTCATCAAGAGCATGCGGGAGGTGTTTCCAGAAGTGACGATCTGGCGCGGGAACTTCCATGCCGAGTACCCTGCCCTGATGCTCCTTGGCAGCGAGACGGCGCCCGTGCCCGGTGGGCTGGCCCTGGCGGATTTCGAGCAAGCGGAACGCAGCATGGTGGAATTGCTGCGGGGGGCGTCGCAAGGCCGGGTGACCAAGGTGGATGCGGAGATGATCCGGATGTTCTACGCGGGGCGGGTGCAGATCTTGGCACCGGCATTGGCGGACGTCGAGCTGAACACGGATGCGAGGCCGTTGTTTGAGTATCTTGCGCCGAAAACGCAACGCGCGCAGATGTCGCAAACGGCGAGTTGGTTTGTCGGGCCGGAATTGGCCGCGTTTTTCGATCTGTTGGCGAGTGAACCATCGGACGACCCCATGGTGAGAATGGGATACTATCTGCATCGGTCAATCCTGGATCGTTCGGTGGGAGAGGATGACGCTGCCGGGGAGTGGTTTCGACAATTTGAAGCGGAATTCAGACCATGATCAAGCGGGGTTTGGTGGACGAACGATTCAGAATCCGCACGCATCGCGGCTGAACAGGGTCGGGTCGGCGATGCAACCCTGTTGGCTTTTGGTCTTTCGGGGTCACGCAAGAATGGCACGGGATTGGGGCATGTTTTCGACGAAAGAAGGAACGGCGATCCTGGACAGTCGGTGCCTTCGCTTAATTCTGTCCCCTGAAAAACCCCGGTCGGCGTAGGAAGGTGGGGGGGGGGCATCCTGCTTGGAATGGCCGAGAAAACTTTTTCACAACCCTTTTTCAGGAGGGTAGGCGTCAAGTGGTGCTCCGCTTGATGCTAGCTCTTATCTTCCGCTGACGGAATCAAGCTCTCTACCATCAGCTATTCAGTCCACATCAGTTCACCGGTCTTTGAATCGCGATATTCATAAGGGCCTAGTAGCCAGATAAAATATCCAGCGTGATCGCCGTTTTCATCGGTTACTACTTCGAACCCCAGTGGAAGTCGATGCAGCGACTTGCTTATCGTCATCCAATCCTCAGTTAGCTTCTTATTCATCCGCCAGTTGCGAAGAGCGATTCCGCTCACGAGCAAGAGCAAGAAGGCAAGCACGTTCAGCATCACCTTCATCACCAATTCGATCTCGCTGGGTGCATTGCGTTGAAGATTCGCATCTTTTCATTGACCATGCCCGGAATCGAGCTGCGGAACCAAGCTTCGTTTCTTCTGTGACAAAGGATCTGGGGGAGGTTATGCTGCGACGACGTGCCCGCCCCTGTGCCGGTTGGCACGGGGGGCTTGGCCGGCCGGGGCTATCGTTTGGCGACGGTGGGATTTCCGGCGGGGATGTATTCATACGATACCCCGCTCATCTCGACATTCCCTTCCAGCTCCGTTTTGGCGATCGGTTTCCCGCCCAGTCCGACGGATTCGCGGATGATCTGATAGGTGCCGTGCTCGCGGGATACCTCCAGGCACAGCGTGTAGTTTCCGGCAGGCAATGGTTTTCCCGAATTGTCATTTCCGTCGAACCGTGCCGTATATTCTCCGGGGCCACGCGTTGCGCCCGAGATGGTGCCGATCAGGTCCGATTTCTCGACCAGCTTCCGGGTTCGGTCGTTGCGATACCAGCGGGTCAGGTCTCGATGCCAGCGGGGACCGGGCTCTTCGGTCTGCATCCACAGGATGGCCGTCTTGACCGGATATCCCTCTTCGTCCTCCAGCCAGACCGCCACGTAGGGCCGGCGATAGCGGCCGTCCTTGGGGCGGTTCAGCGTGAAATTGACGAGCAGGCCTGAATGTTCGGATTTCGGATCGTTGGCGGAAACCAGTTGATAGGCTGGTCCGCTTGGTTTGCCGGGCCACCCCTGCGAGGCGATCTGCCGCCCGTCCGTCAGGACGATCAGGCATTCGACCTTGTCGAGCGACTCGACGAGCGCGGTCCCTTCGCTTGGCGAAAGAACGCACAGAGACGTCGACAGGGCATCGGCATCGATGGCGGTCGGGGCGATCACCGTGGCGCTGGCGACCTTGTCGGCCGGAAGACCCGTGCGGGGATCGACAATGTGCGATCGCCTGCTGCCGTCGACTTCGACGAAGCGCCGGTAGTTGCCGCTCGTCGCGACGGCCACGGGTTGCGAGACGACAAACGAGTGGAGGGGCCGCGAGCTTTCCGTGGGGTCGAACGGGTTCGTGATCGAGACCGGCAGCGGGCGATTACCGATCTTTCTCATATCCCCGCCGATGTTGACGGAGAAGCTCTCGATGTCCGGGCAGCGTTCGCGAAGCCGTTCGCAGACGCGGTCGATGATGTATCCCTTGGCCAGGGCATCCAGGCTGATTGGCAGCCCATCGTGCCGATGGACGACTGGACGCTCGTCCGACGAGGAGATCGTGTAGGGCGCCGACGTCAGCGGGCGGAGGTCAGGCTGCCGGTCCTCCCGTGCGAGCGTTGCCGTCTTCACGGCCACTTCCGCGGCCCGGACATCGAACGCGCCGGTGGTTTGCCGCCGCCAATGCTCTGCCCGTTCGAGAACGTGAGCCAGGTCTTCGGACACCGATTTCTGCGAATCCGAGGATTCGGACTGCCAACGCATCAATTCGCTTTCCGCGTCATGCCGGCTCAAGATCCTGGCGAGGCGATCGATCTCCGCCAGCGCGGTCTGTTCCGCCAATGCCGCGGCATCGCGCGAGCTTGCGCTCATTCGCAGCTCGAGCGACGTGCCGAGAACATGCTCGTGATGGAAGGTGTATTCGAGGGGGGGCTCGTCGGCGTGAAGGCCGTTCGCACAAGCCGCGAGCGCAATCCCGCAGAGGATGGTTCGTAGATTCATGATGGGTTCTTGTGTGGGTGGTGGATGGGGCTTCCGGGCGCGTCAGCCGTTCGAATCCGCCGTCTTTTCTTTTTCCTTTTCCTTGGACTTCTCCTCCTCGGCCTTCTTCTCCCGTGCCTCGAGCGCTGCTTTCGCTTCGCTGTAGGTCAGCACCCCGTCGCTGTTGGCGTCGCCCTCGGTCAGGAGGGAGGCCAGGCGCGATCCGAGTTCCTCCGTCGTCAGCTTGCCGTCCTTGTCGGCGTCGCGTCGCATCAGCGCCTTGGCGCTTTCCGTGGAGTCACCTCCGCCGCGACGGCGCGACATGGAGCCGCTGCGCCCCTCGAAGGTGCCGGGACTCGCGGTAGGCTCCGGAACGGCCAGCACGAAGTTGGCCTTTCCGTCGGTTTCGGGATCGACGCCGTAGAACAGCAGCCTCCCGCCGAATGCGACCATTCTCATCGATGGCGGGATGTTCTCCAGCTCCTCGGCGAGGGTGGTCCACTCGTCGCTCTTCGGATCGTAGACCTCCAGCGAGGTGGCGGGAGCAAAATGCCCGGCCTTGCCCGTAAAGCCGCCGAAGAGGTAGAGCTTGCCATTCGTCTCGGCCAGGCTTGCGAAGACGCGCGGGACCTTGGGCGAGGCGGCCTTCCTCCACGAGCGGTCCTCGAAATTGAACACATCGACGGATTCCGCCAGGTCGGTGCCTTTGACCAGTCCGCCGACCATGTAGTATTCATCCTTCAGCGTGGCGCCGCCGAAGGAGCGGCGCGGGGTCGGGATGTCCAGATTGGGCAAGGCGGCGGCTTCGCTGTCATCGCCCCACCAGTGCAGCACCGAGGTCGCCAGACCGCGGCCGTCCTCGCCCGCTCCGGCCCCGCCGAAGAACCATACGGCGTCGTCGTGCGTCGTGGCGTGGAACATGGAGCGCGGCTCGGGGAGGGAGACGGGCGAGGCGGCCCATGCCTTCGCTTCGGGATCGTAGAAGAGGATGTCCTGCAACGCCCCGAACCGGTCTCCGTTCATGCCCAGACCGCCGGCGACGACGATCTTGCCATGCTCGCTTGTCTGGGAATACATCACGCCGCTGCCGCTTTGCAGGGTGCGGGGGACATCGGGCAGTCGTTCGAAGGTCCTGTTCGCGATATCGAAGGCGAAGGCCTCGTTCACGAACATCTCCTCGGAGAAGTCATGAGGTTCGCGGCTGGCGTTGCCGCCGAAGGCGTAGAGCTTCGAGCCCTGCGGCACGAGGATCTGGCTCTGCTTCGCCCGGCCGTCGAACTGGACCGACCAGCGGACGGTCTTGAACGCTTTCGGCTCGGCGCCCACGTCGATCGATTCCACCACCGAGAGGCGGCCCATCGAGGAGGTTCCGCCCAGCGCGACGAGACGGCTTTCCGAGGCGGGCAGCAGGCGCAGGAACATGCGCGGGTAGATCAGGCTGTCCACGATCTCCCAGTCCTTGGCCTCGTCGTTCAGGCGATAGAGCACACCCGAGGCGCCCGTGACGTAGAGTTTCCCGCCGGTGGCGAAGGAGCTGGTGGCAAAGCCGGCCGAGCGGCTGTCGGGCTTCAACTCGGGACCTTCGGACCAGGCCTGGCCGGCCGGATCGAAGACGGAGACCTTCCGGGTGATGCCGTTCTTCCCGATGCCGCCGATCATGTAGATCCTGCCCTCGTAGGCGGCGAGGGAGATTGCGCGGGATACGTAGCCGGGTCCGGGCAGGGACTGCCATCCCGCCTCGGGCTTGTCGAGGTCGAAGCGCAGGATGTTCTCGTACCAATTCGCGTTGCGGGAGGATGCCCCCTGAAGGTCCCAGCCCCCGGCGACGTAGATGGTGCGGCCGAGGATGGCCGCGTCGAGCGAGGAGCGCGGCTCCGGCAGCGGGGCCAGCTCGGTCCATTCGTTCTTCTCGATGTCGTAGCGGGCGAAATGCGTCGTCGACTTGAAGTTCGTCTCCTCGTCGCCCCGGTTCAGGAAGGTGAGGCCGCCGATGCGGTAAAGGTAGGTGCCGTCCGTGACCAGGGCGGTGCTTTGCGCCGCTTCGTGCTTCGCCAGCTCCTCCCATTCCGCGTCGGGATCGTCGAACTTGATGCGGCGGAAGTGATCGGCGAGGGCATCGGCGCCGAAGGCCTCGGCCGCGCCATCATGGCCGCTGAAGACGTAGAGGTGCTCGCCGACGATCGCGGCGCCGAAGCTCGTGAGCGGCTCGCGCAGGGGCGAGTGCAGCTTGCTGTTGGTCTTTTCGTCTGCCGTCGCTTCCGACAGCTTGTGGTTGGACAGGGTGATCCGGCGCGTCGCCCGCTCTCCGCCTGGGCCCAGCTCGACCGTGAGGGTTTCCTTCGGCAGGTGGAAGGGACCGACCTTGGTCCAGGAGAAGAGGTTGCTGCGCGTGGACTGGAGGTCGCCGGTCGCTGGATCGCGGTAGGTGACCGACGACACCTTCGGCAGGTAGCGGCCGTCGTCGGTTCTCAAGGTGTCGAGCGTCGAGACCTCGAACCAGGCGGAGTCGGACTTGCGATGCACTTCGCGGATCACGCCGTCCTGGATGCGGAGCGCTCCGCCCCCGTTGTTGTCGGCCACGAGGCGACCGGCGATGTGCTGCGCGTCCTCCTCGGCGAACGAGACGTTGTAGTCGCCCGCTTCGCTCGGCTTGCGGTGGGAGATCACGGACCGGAGCTGCGAGGCCACCCACGGCTGCCTGGCGGCTTCGTCGATCTCCAGTTCGTGTTCAAAGTCGGCGGCCACCCGGATCTTGCCCGAATAGGTTTCGGTATCGATGGAAATCGCAATGTCGGCGCTGAAGCCGGGGAAGTCGTCCCAGACCGCCCGCGATCCGTGGGCCGCCAGGCGCAGGGCCTTCGCGTCGGAGGCGGGTTGGACGGCCTTCACCGGTTTCTGCTCTGCGTTTGCATGGTCCTGTGCCGGGACAGCGGCAAGCAGGAGCGCCAGCAACGCAATGGTCTTGGTCAATCGTGGTTTCATGGTCATGTCATTTCGGAGTGGTTTAGGGTCGATGCTGGAATGGTATTTCGCCGAAGGCATTCGCTCGAAGCGACGGCGATGGTTCTCTTTTGGTTGTGGGGGTTGGGTGTTCGATGGAAACTAGAAGAAGCGCTTCAGCGCCTCGCGGTCGGGGGTGTAGAGAGCGGCCTCCTTCTGGGTGATGAGCTGGCGCTTGACCAGGTCGGCGAGGGACTTGTTCATCGTCGTCATGCCCTCGTCGGAGCTCGTCTCGATGGCGGAGAGCATCTGCCGCTCCTTGCCGTCGCGGACCATGGCCCGGATCGCCTTGGTCGAGACCATGATCTCGGCGCAGAGCGAGCGGCCCTCGCGGTTGGTCCAGGGGACGAGCTGCTGGGTGATCACCACCTTGAGGTTGGTGGCGAGGCGCTCGCGGATCTGCCCCTGCTCCATGCTGTCGAAGGCGCTGATGATGCGCGAGATGGTGTCCACCGCGCCCGAGGTGTGCAGGGTGGCGAAGGTCAGGTGCCCGGTCTCGGAGAGGGTCAGGGCGGCGTCCATGCTGACGCGGTCGCGCATCTCCCCCAGCAGCACGATGTCGGGGTCCTCCCGCAGGACGCTGCGGAGGGCGTCGTGGAAGCTGCCGGTGTCCACGCCGACCTCGCGCTGGGACACCATGCACTCCTTCGACTCGTGGACGTATTCGATGGGGTCCTCGATGGTGAAGATGTGCTCCCGCCGCTGTTGGTTGATGTGGTTGAGGAGGCTGGCGAGGGTGGTGGTCTTCCCCGAGCCGGTCGCCCCGGTGACGAGGACGAGGCCTTGCTTCAGCTCGCAGATGCGGTTGCAGATGTCCATGTCGAGGCCGAGGGACTCGAGGGGGAAGAACTCCGAGGGCAGCAGGCGGACGGCCCAGGCGATCCGTCCGCGCTTGAGGTAGACGTTGATCCGGATGCGGTAGCCGCCGAGCACCGTCCTCGCGCCGTCGTATTCGCGATGGTCGAGGAAGGTCGCGAAGTTTTCCCGCCCGATCAGCCGGACGGTCAGATCCGTAAAGGGCAGGCCCGCCACCGAGCGCGGAGCTTCCGCGATCTCGAGGAAGCCGTTGACCCGGAGGTAGACCGTGCCGCCGTCCGACCAGTGCAGGTCGCTGGCGCCCGACTCCAGGAGGAGCCGGAAGACGTCGTCCAGCGGATCTGTGCTCGGGATGGCTTGCATGGTCGGCGGCCTCCTAGTTCTGCTTAGTTAAATTTGGATGCCTACCTAACAAGTTGACAAACATCTGAGTTTTCGGCCACGAAAAGGCACAAGATGCACAGAGAGGATGCCTGGGCTTTTTGTGTTCTTTGCGCTTTTTGCGGCCATTCTTCTCATTTGGCTAGTAGGGCTAGAGCAGGGCGTTGTCGATGTCGGTCACGATGTCCCGGCATTGCCGCGCGTTCTCGTCGTCGTCGTTGGCGCCGAAGACCCCGGCCGCCATCCCGAAGGCCTCGCGGGCGCCCTCGAGGTCGTCGAGCGCAAGCATGGCCTTGCCGAGATTGAACAGGGCGGGGGCGCGGTAGAAGGCCTGGCTCTTCGGCTCGACCTCGAGGCCGCGCGCCAGCCAGACCTGGGCCGGCTCGTAGTTCTTCTGGTGGAGGTGGATCTCTCCGGCGAGGACGCACTTTCTCGCTTCGAGCTCGGTCTTCGGGAGCACCGGCAGCGGCTCGAGTGCACCGAGGGCGGCCCCGTTGTTGCCGGAATCCTGTAGCGCCATGGCGAGGCCGATGACGGCACGGTCCCGTTCCTCCTGATATCCGGCGCGGTCGCGGATGGCGGCGAAGTGCTTGATCGCCTCCACGTTGTATCCGGATTCGAGGAGGGCTTTGCCGGTTTCGAAGTCCCGGTCCAGCGATCCGCCGTCGGCGGCGACGCCTCGGGTGGCGCCGCCGGATCCGGGCAGGGTTCGGCATCCGCTGCCTGCGATCAGGCAGAGGGCCAGGGCGAGGGGGAGGAAGGATCCGTTCATTTCCGTTTCTTCTCCCCGGACATGAGGTCGTAGGGGCTGCTTTTCACTTCGAGGCGCTCCTGCAGGCTGCGGGCGCGGCTGCTGCGGTTCTCCTGGGAGACGGGATTGCCGGGGGCGAACTCCAGGGAGCCGTCGTGGACCGCCGGATGGGAGGAGGTCCGGTTGATGTAGCTCTGGCTGAGCCGCTCCGCGTTGGAGGGGGTGAGCATGACGAAGGGGCGGATGAGCACGATCAGCTCCGATTCGGTGTCCACCGTCGCCTTCTTCTCGAAGAGCAGCGGGCCCACCACGGGCACCTTCGACAGCACCGGCACGCTGGAGACGTCGCGGCTCTTGCCCCGGTGGACGAGGCCGCCCAGGGCGACCATCTGCCCGGACTTGGCCACCACGGTGGAGGTGATGGTCTGCTTCTGGATGTCGGTGGTCTCGAAGAAGTCGCCTCCGGTCGCGTCCCCGTAGACGATGGACTTGGTCAGGCCGACGCGGGCGTTCTCCTGCATCACGCGGATGGTCACGGTGTCGTCGGCGTGGATCTTGGGCGTGATGACCAGGGTGGTCCCGATGTCGCGGCGCTCGGTCTGGGGGTCGCGGTCCACCGTGACCACCGGGTTGTCGCCGCTGGACGTGTTCGAGGTCACGTTGACCTCGGTGAGGATGGTGGTCTCGTCCCCGACGAAGATGCGCGAGGCCTCGAGGTCGGCGACCATCAG
>CAYSZN010000103.1:0-6627 GCA_964435425.1 uncultured Akkermansia sp.
CGGGATGCAGGCTGCAGAGGATGCCGCAGAGGGCGAGGGCTTCCTCGGTCCGGCCCTGGTCGAGGCGCACGACGATGCGCATCTCGCGGGCTTCGGGGCGGTCGCGTTTGTCGGCGGGCAGGCGGTCGAGCTCGAGCCAGGCCTCGTCGTACATCGCGAGGTCGAGATAGCCGCGGACGCGGTCGAGCCAAGAGGGTTCGGTCATGGAGTGGACAGGGTCGGAAATGAGCCCCTCGACCGCCCGCTTGTCAATCGGGGCTCGTCTCGGATGGCGCGGGATTCAGCGCAAGAGGGAGCCATCCTCCGCCGGAGAGACCTTTGTTCGTCGGAAATCCCGGTAGGGACGGCTGGCTCAGCCGTCCGGCATCATGCCTGGGCGCAAGCTTCCGGCGGACGCCTGAGCCAGGCGTCCCTACCACGCTTCGCGTCGTTCTTGCTTCCGGGGGACACGGTCGGGTCGTGATTCATCTGGCGCTCGAAGGCTGCTCCACGATGGTCCACCCATACTCGCAAGCCTTCTTTCGAACGTAGTCGCGCTCCTTCTGGGCATTCTTCAGTGGATCGAATGTGCGGGCATCGGAGTGGGGCGTGATGTCCTCGGTCTCGACGATCTCGACGGTGAGCGTATCCCCGATTTCGATCTCAGGTGTATCCCATGTTCGGTGCTCATTCGACGGGGTGTGAAGGCCGCCAACGTGCATGGAAAGCTCGATTCTCTCGGCGGGTTCTCCCCCAGGCTCTGTGCGGTAGTTCTGGCTATGGACCCAAGTCACATGGGATGAAAGGACTCCCAAATCACCTATTCCGGCGACGCAAACGGTCTGTCCATTGTGGGATATCTTCAGTGCGATCATGCGATGGATTCGGTTTCTCGGGCGAACAAAGTTAAAAATTGAGCCCCTCGACCGCCCGCTTGTCAATGGAGCTCCGTTTCGCGCCAAGCGCGCAGCGCCTCGCGGAAGCGCGCCTCCTCGGCAGGGTCGCGTTCCTTTCCGGCGTAGGCGGTGCGGTAGTGGTAGGCGACGGCGTCGTGGGCGGCGGCGGGCACGGCGTTTGTTTCCGAGAGCCGGGCGAGGAGCTCGCGCCAGGTGTGTCCGGGACGACGGTGGAGGCCGAGGGCCTGGGCGCTTTGCTCGAGCTCGCGGAGGAAGCCGGGGAGGGGAGGCTTGGCGTCCGTTTCGGGGCGGCGTCCGGATGGCGGACGGCGTTCCCTTTCCCTCTGGTTTCCCGGCAGCAGCCACCAGAGGCCGCCGAAGAGGGCCAGCCCGGCGGCGGTGGCGAGGAAGAAATGGCGGGAAAGGAAGTCGATGGCGTCGGCGAGGAAGGCTCCGCCCGAGGTCGCGAGCGCCGCGGGATCGAAGTCGGAAAGGTCGTGGTAGGTCTTGGTGTCGATCGTCGGCAGGCTGGCGGCGATGGAGAGGCGTGGAGCGGCCGAGGGCACATGCGGGGTCGTGTCGAAGATCTTCCATTCGTTCTCCGCCGTCAGGATTTCGGCCCAGGCGTGGAAGTCGCTGTCGCGGAAGGCGAAGACTCCCTGGTCCGCGTCGACGAGGCCGCCGGCGTAGCCGTAGGCGACGCGCGAGGGGATGCCGAGGCAGCGCAGCATCAGTACGGTCGCGGCGGCGTAGTGCTCGCAATGGCCGAGGCCGTGGCCGAAGAGAAATTCCGCGAGCGGGCTGGAGCCCTCCGGGGTCTGGAACTGGAGCGAGTAGCGGGTCCGTTCGTCGAGCAGGCGCTGGATGCCGCCGAGGAGGTCATCGTCGCCGATATGGCGGCAGAGCAGGTCGATCCGGCTGGGAAGGGGCGATGGCGGGAGCTGGAGGTAGATTCCCGAGGCCGTCCCGCGGGTCGGGCGGATCAGATCGGATGGTCGGATTTCCGCGGGCGGGACGGGCGGCGCGGAGGCGGTGTAGCGCAGGCGGTCGATGCCCTCGGCGGGAGAGAGCTGATACCAGTCGTCGGCGAATTCGTAGACCGAGGCGAGAAGGAGGGCCTGGCTTCCTCCCACCAGCGGGAGCTCGTCGGCGGCATGGCGTCCGACGTAGACGGTGTGCAGGGTCGCGGGATCGGTCGTATCGTCCGGGCCTGCTCCCCGGAGGGGAATGCGGTGGTCCTCGGTTCCGTCGTCCTGATCGTAGAGCCAGCGGCCGCTGCGGATCGGCGAGAGGACTTCGTCGTTCTCGAAAAGGGCGAGGGTCGAGGTCCGCAGATAGAGCGGATTGCCCGACCAAACACGGAAGAGCGTATCGCTGTGCGGCCTCACCTGCACGACGATCTCGTGGCGGAAGCGCACGTTTCCGTCGCCGGGGAGCCGGCGGGAGGCTCCTTCGCCGAGCGTGCCGCTCCCGTCCGCTTGCGGAGCGCGGATGGCGGGAGCGTCGTCGGTATCGTCCGTTCCGGGAGAGAGGAGGGGACGCAGCGTTTCCGTCGCGGCGGAGGAGGCGAGGACGAGTCCCGCGAGGGCGAGGCATGCGGGCAGCACGGCGGCGAGGGCGAGTCTGGTGAAGGGCATCGCGGGCAGAAGGAGCCGGGCGGCCCAGAGGGCGAAGGGCAGGGCGGCGACGGGATGGACCAGCCAGGGACCGAAGTCGTGGAGTGCCGTGCCCGCCGAGGCCCCGAGGACGAGGAGCCCGCCGACGAGTCCGGCGTAGGCGTGGACGGGATGGAGGGTTTCGCCTTGGCGGGAGGCGCGGAGAGAGGGATCGAGCGCCGTCCACCAGAGCGCGGCGAGGCCGAGATGGTAGGCAAGAGGCAGCTCGGCCCGCATCGCGAGAGCCCGGCCATCGAGGAAGAGCCGGATTTCCAGCCAGGCCGCCGCGCCGACAAGGAGAAGCGGCACGAGCCAACGGATGGCGGAGGCAGCCCGGCGGCGCGGGAGGGAGCCACCGACGAGGGCCATGGGCAGGAGGAGGAGCGTGAGCGCCATCGGCACCGGCGAGCCCGAGAGCATCCACCCGGCGAGGGCGGCGGCGAGGGGTGGGAGAAGGGGAGTTTCGGATTTCAGGTTCAAGGGTTCAAGTTTGGGCGAGCTTGGATCGGACGAGCAGTTGCGGACGCGAAGCGGTCGTGAGCGTGGTCGGGTCGAGGCAGGTGCAGCGGGGGAAGCGCGAGCGTGCCGCGTCCTGCCAATGGGCGAGCGGGCCGTCGCCGAGGACAAAGACCTCGTCGCAGTCGCGGAAGGGATCGTCGTCGGAGGGAGCGGCGAAGACACGGTCGAGGGAGGAGATTGGCCGCCGCCGCGAGAGGGCGAGCGCGTCGATCTGCTCCGCGAAGGCCGCGCGGGAGACGAGGCGAAGCGCCGTTCCCGGAGCCTGACAGAACACCATCGGGATCTCCTCGCGCTGGAAGCGCAGGAGCAGTCCCGTGGCGATGCGCAGGATCTGCTCGTAGGTCTCCGGCACGACGACACTGCCGGGACGCTCGTAGGAATGGAGGACGATCCCGTAGCCGGTCGGCTTGGGACGGGGCGGCTCCGTCTCGGCGAAGAGGAGGCGTCCCGACCGGAGGCTCGCGGGCCAGCGGATGCCACGCACCGGATCGCCGGCGCGGAACTCGCGGAGAAGACGGAATTCGGCGAGCGGATCGGCTGCTTCGAAAGGGCGCTCCGCCGAGATGGCCGAGAGACGTTCGAGCCGCTCGCGGAGAAGCGGAGGCAGCCGGGGCTGGGGCAGGACGAGAGTGGCGTGGTCGTCGCGGAAGGAGCCTTGTCGTTCGGTCAGGAACAGACCGAGCGGCCAGGTCGAGGCGAGAAGCCAAGGCCGCGGCGGGAGCGGTCCGCGGCGGTGGGAGAGGCCGGTGCAGCGAAGCGTCCGTCCGCCCGGCGCGGAAAGGTCGAGCGGACGTTCCCTTACCGCCGGGGCGAGGGGATCGGTGAAACGGACCGTCGTGACTGCGGGGAAGCGAGGTCCGGGACGCACCCGGATCTCCATGGGGAAGCTCTCGCCCGCCCGCGCGCGTCGCGGCAGGTCGCGCTCGACCGCGAAGCCGTCGAGGTGCCGCGCCGCGAGGAGGCGGCAGAGGAGGATGACGGTCGCGGCGGCGAGGCCGACGGCGAGCACCGGCCCTGACAGAAGCACCAATCCTGCCGTCGCTGTCAACGCCGCGAGAGAGGAGGCGGCGAGGCCGAGGTTCGTGGGGCGGGGTGGGGGCATGGGACCGAGTTTAGAGGGATCGGGATGAATTGTGCAAGGTCGAGTTGATGGTTGAGGGAAGGGGAGCGCGGGCACTCTTGCCCGCAACCAAAGAATCATGGCGGCGAAGCCGCGTATATTTCAAAGTGCGGACAAGAGTGTCCGCGCTCCCTCGCCGCCCTACTCCCCACCATCTCCAGCGGCAACCTCAGCGCCGTCCGCCTCCCTGTCGCGCCGTCGCAGGCAAAATAAGGCTTGCTGCCTCGCCAGTTGCGATGAGAATGAGCTTCAGTTCCACGAAGCGGGAAAACAAAGAGGATGAGTGCCGCAAGTGCCAAGACTCCAGAGTGGATCTACCTATGGGTGATGATCGTGCTCTTTTCCGTGCTTGTTTTTGTTGCTCTCGACAAGCTGCCAATCACCAACGCCCTTGGGACCGCCCCCGTGCTCGGAACCACCTCGAACGTTTCCATCTATCAGGATCGAACGATTCCCCAAGTCCTGTTCGGTCGTTCCAGCATTATACGCGTGCAAGTTCGGCATGGCTCCGAGATCGGCGGGAGGTACAACCATCATTTCCATGGGAAAGGATATGGACGACGAGCGACTTTCGATGGCCACCCGCTGGAACTGGTCGAAAAAGAGGGTATCCCGTACGTTCGGATTCCCGTCGAGTTTCCCGACGGGCCAGCTGGGTTGCGGGTGGCGATCGGGCCGAAACGGGAGTAGGCGACCGCTATTGCCACGGCCCGTTGGAAGCGGCGTCCAGCCGCTTCGACACTCACACCTTTCACCTTTCACCTTCCCACCTTTCACGGCGGCGAAGCCGCCTACTCCACCGCTACCGTCTCCAGCATCTCCTCCAGCAGCAGGCGCAGGGCCGAGCGCCTGCCTGCCGTGCCGTCGCGGTCGAATTCGCTTTCGCCTGCCTCGATGCGGTGGAGCACCGCCGGGACGAAGGCGCGTTTCACGTCCTCGGGGTAGACGGCCTCGTGGTCGTCGAGGAAGGCCATGGCCCGCGCCGTCTGCATGATGGCAAGGGTGCCGCGGTTGCTGATGGCGGCGTCCAGTTCGGGATGGTGGCGGATGGCGTCGCAGAGACGGATGACGTAGTGGAAGATCGCGTCGGAGGCGGGCAGGAGACGCACGCGGCGCTGCCATTCCCCGACTTCGCCGAGGTCCAGATGCGGACCGGCGTCGGCGTCGGCGTGTTCTCCGGCGAAGCGGGCGGCGTGCTGTTTCAAAATCCCGGCGCGGGTTTCGCTGTCCGGCAGGCTCATCTCGATGGAGACGAGGAAACGGTCGAGCTGCGGCGCGGGCAGGGGAAAGGTGCCGGCGCGGTGTCGGTTGTTCCGCGTCGCGACGACCTGGAAGACGCCGGGAAGCGGGCGGGTGACGCCGTCGACGGTGACCTGGCCCTCGTTCATGCATTCGAGGAGGGCGCTTTGCAGCCGGGGACTGGCCCGGTTGATCTCGTCGGCGAGGAGGAAGTTGGCGAAGACCGGACCCTCGACGAATTCGAAGGCATTGCGGTCCTGCCGGTAGAGCGAGTAGCCGACGAGATCGGCGGGGAGGAGATCGGGGGTGAACTGGACGCGCTTGAAGACGCCGGAAACCGATTGCGCCAGCGTCTTCGCGAGGGTCGTCTTGCCGACGCCGGGAGGTCCCTCGACGAGGGCATGGCCACCGGCGAGGAGCGCGGCGGCGAGCTCATGCACCGCCGTCTCCGCGCCGAGGACGGAGGCGTTGAGGTGGTCGAGGAGGGCTTTGAGCGAAGTGTCCACGGCGGGAAAAAAGGGTCACATCCTCTCCGGCGTGCGGATGCCGAGGAGCCCGAGTCCGTGCCGGAGGACGCGGCCGGTCAGTTCGCAGAGGGCGAGGCGGGTGTGGCGTATATCGCCCTCGACCTTCAGCACGGGGCAGGCCTCCCAGAACTGGTGGTAGGTCGTGGCCAGCTCGTAGAGATAGGCGGCGAGGGCGTTCGGGCGGAAATCCTCGAGCACTGTCGGCACGACCTCGGCATACTGGGCGAGCTTCAGCAGCAGGGTTTTCTCCGCCTCCTCGCCGAGGACGAGGGAGCCGCCCTGCGGGTCGAAGCTGCTCCCGAGCCGGCGGAAGATCGCCCGCGTCCGCACGTAGGCGTTGATGAGGTAGGGTGCGGTATTGCCTTTCAGGCTCAGCATGGTGTCCCAGTCGAAGATGTAGTCCGTCATGCGGAACTGGCTGAGCTCGGCGTATTTCACCGATCCGATGCCGACGGCCTGGGCGATCTCCGCCTTCTCCGCCTCGGGCAGGTCGGGGTTCTTCTCCTCGATGATGGCGCGGGCGCGCTCGACCGATTCGGCGAGCACGTCGGCGAGCTGCACGGTGTCGCCCGAGCGGGTCTTCAGCATCTTGCGGTCCTTCCCGAGGATGCTGCCGAAGGGGATGTGCCGCAGGTCCGCGGTCTGGCCGCGCCGCTTTGCGATGGCGAAGATCTGCTCGAAGTGGAGCTGCT
>CAYSZN010000103.1:6637-8996 GCA_964435425.1 uncultured Akkermansia sp.
ACCACATACCAGACCGCGTCCGCGCCGAGCTCGCCGATGCGGAAGTCGATCGTGGCGAGGTCGGTCGTGGCGTAGAGGAAGCCGCCGTCGGACTTGCGGATCAGGGTCGGCTTGTCGGCGAGGCGCTCGTCGTCGCGGAAGAAGACGCAGATCGCGCCCTCGCTCTCCTCGGCGATGCCCTGGGCGATCAGTTCGTCGACGAGCGGGGCGAGGCGGTCGTTGTAGTAGCTCTCGCCATACCAGTGGTCGAAGCGCACGTCGAGGAGGTCGTAGATCCTCTGGAGTCCCTGCTTCGAGAGCTCGACGCAGCGTTCCCAGATCGCGAGGTTCTCCGTGTCGCCGGATTGCAGCTTCACCAGCTCGGCCTTGCAGGCGTCGAGGATGGCCTCGTCCGCCTTGGCCCGGGCGTTCACCTCGCGGTAGACGCGCAGGAGCTCGGGAATGGGATCGGCCTCGAGCGCGGCCTCGTCGAGGAGATACTTCCAGCCCCACAGGATCATGCCGAACTGCGTGCCCCAGTCGCCGATGTGGTTGTCGGCGACGACGTGGTGCCCGAGGAAGCGCGCGATGCGCCCGAGGCTATCGCCGAGGATGGTGCTGCGGATGTGGCCCACGTGCATGGGCTTGGCCACGTTCGGCGCGGAGAAGTCGAGGACGATGGTCTTCGGCGTATCGGTCGCGGCCACGCCGAGGCGCTCGGGATCGTCGAGCAGGTCGGCGAAGCGCCCGGCGAGAGCGGCTTCGCTAAGGCGGAAATTGACGAAGCCGGGGCCCGCGATCTCCGGCGTTTCGCACAGGTCGGCGCCGTCGAAGGCCTCGACGATGGCGGCGGCGACCTCGCGGGGATTCTTCCGCAGGGCCTTCGCGAGGATCATCGCCGCGTTCGACTGGTAGTCGCCGAACTGGCGGTTCTGCGTGGGATCGACCTGGACGGAGAAATCCGCCGGCAGGTCGGCGGCGAAGGGCGTGCGCGCGAGGGCGTCGCGCAGGCGCGAGGCGATGAGGACGGAGAAGGTGTCGGGCATGGGAGGGGTGGGGGAGAGAGGGGGGGATTTGCCTGATGTTTTGTGTTTTTGCGCCGTTTTGCGACCATCCGTTCCATTGAGGCTAGGCCGACGAGGAGAGCAGCGAGAGTAGGTCGTCCTCGTCGATCGCGGCGGCGAGGCGGTTCCGGGTCTCCGCGTCGCTCAGGTGCTTCGCGATCGTGGCGAGGGTTCGAAGATGGAGGGCGTGCTCCGCCTCCGGCACCATGAAGAGGACGACGAAGTGGACCGGGACGTGGTCCACCGCCTGGAAGTCGATCCCCTCCGTCGATCGTCCGAAGACCGCCACGACCTCGCCGAGGCCGGGGAGGAAGCAGTGGGGGACGGCGATGCCGTTGCCGATGCCCGTGCTGCATTCCTCCTCCCGCAGGCGAAAGGCTTCCAGGGCCGTCCCCCGGCTCTCCGACGGCACCGCATCGGCCGCGATGAGGTGGTCGAGGAGTTCCGCGATGGCTCCGTAGCGCTCGTGCGACCGCATCTCGGCGATCACCCGACCGGGTAGGATGAGATCGGTCAGGGACATGGATGGATAGGGAGAAAAGGGAGGGAACTGCGAGCATAAGCACGCGGCACGGCGGATCAAGGCAGTTTTTCCCGCTTGCGGCTTTACATTCCCCCGTTCACGGCTCCATTGCGGGACAGTCCCGCCCCTTTTCCCCGATGATCCGACGCGTTCTTTTCGTCTGCACCGGCAATGTCTGCCGCAGCCCCATGGCCGAGGGATTCCTGCGGAGGATGGCCGAGGAGGTCGGTGCCGACATCGAGGTGGGCTCGGCCGGCCTCGGGGCGATGGAGGACATGAAGCCGAGCCGGAACTCCGTCGTCGCGATGGACGAGGAGGGCATCGACATCTCGCGCCAGCGCAGCCAGATGCTCACGCCCGAGATGGTCGAGGACTACACCCACATCTTCGGCCTCGGCAGCGGCCACGTCGACACCATCCGCAGCTATTTCCCCGAGGCATGGGAAAAGACCTTCGTTCTGCGCGAGTTCATCGCCGACGGCCTCGATCTCGAAGTGCCCGACCCCATCGGCGGCGACCTCGACGAGTACCGCCTCACCCGCAATCTCATCAAGGAGGCCATGCCCTCCATCCTGAGATTCGTCCTCACCGGGGACCCGGCGTGAGAGTCACGGGTCAAGAGTCATGGGTCATGAGTGGGACCGGGCTTCTGCCTCGTGACCCATGACCCATGGACCCGTGACTCTTGACTTCCCCCCCCTCCCGTCTTAGCCATTCCCTTTCCCAACATCCATGGACCAACCCACGCTCATCATCGGCACCGACCACGGTGGATACGAACTCAAGGAAGCCG
>CAYSZN010000104.1:0-8962 GCA_964435425.1 uncultured Akkermansia sp.
CCAGCGCGACGACCATGCGCACGCTCGTTGCCGGTGGAACCGCTCTCTGGGACGACGCGATGGAGTTCTTGGACCCCGCCAACGTGGCGATTCATAACGCCCATGACTTCGACGTCGATGGACCCTACACGTTCACCGGCACGAATGGACACTCGTGGACGGCAACCAGTGCCGCCGCATTGACTACCCTCATAGACACCACGGTGCCCAACCTCATCAATTCCCAGCCGGCGGACCGCCTGGCCTTCCTTACGACTTCGGGAGTCGGCGGCCTCAGGATCCTGTCGAACCTGGGACTCGATCCAAGCGAAGTGGCACTTGGAACCGAGACCCAGGCCGATGCACTAGCGGCTGGCAAAAAGTACTACCTCGTGGGCATGGGCGTGGGCCGGTTCTCCACGCTCTACGAAGGCCGCGCCGTCCGTCTCGATGGCCCCCCGAAAGGGAAGCGCTTCTCGGGCAAGGACGTCTATTCCAGGTACATCGTCCTGATCAAGGTCCCGGTGGAGTCGCCGTTGGGCCACGGTTCCACCACTGGTGGAACCAGCGAGA
The DNA here is from genome assembly GCA_964435425.1 of uncultured Akkermansia sp. Lineage (GTDB taxonomy): Bacteria > Verrucomicrobiota > Verrucomicrobiia > Verrucomicrobiales > DEV007 > Arctic95D-9. The sequence continues at coordinate 553 of CAYSZN010000104.1, forward strand.
AGGCTCAGATCGTCGACGTCCTCTCGCCCCAGGGCTTGAGCGTTCCCGCGCTCCAGGACAACCTCGACGCCGAGAAGGCCAACCTGGCTGCCACCAACTGAGCGAGAGATCGCGCGAGCCTCTCCGGGCCTGGTCCGGAGAGGCTTTCCCCGCGGAATCCGCCTCCGCCGGAAGGGGACGCCTCCCCGACCGCGGTTTGAAACGTTCCGGCGGCCGCCCGCTGCGACGGCCGAAACCAGCAAACACCCAATCCCGCCCCGGGCGGGCCTCCGCGGCCCTCCCGGGGCATTTTTCCCCGCTCCCCAATGAAACCTTGCCCGTATCCGGCGACATCGCCCAAGACCGGACCCGCCTTCACCCTGCTCGAACTGCTGGTGGTGGTCGCCATCATCGCCGTGGTCGGTTCCGCGGTCGCCGTGACCTACGGCCGCAAGAACGTCGACGACGCGAAGGACAAAATGACCCTGCACGACATGCAGGAGATCAAGAAGGCCTTTCTCCGCTTCCAGTTCGACAACGGCTCGCGCCTGAAGCAGGCCTTCGCCGACCACGAAGGAACGCTCCTTCCGAGCGCCGGATTTCTGGCGGATTTCCAAACCGACCACCCGGAAGATCCCGCTCTCGAAGCCCGCATGGAGTTCTTCGAAACCTACGGCCTGTGGTTCCTGATGCGGCCGACGATCTACGACGTGGACGCCGCCGACCGCGACTCGGGCGAGATCTACCGCTTCCCCGACTTCGGCGCCTACGACAGGATCGCCGGCGAGGGCTGGAACGGCCCCTACCTCGACGGCGACACCAACAAAGCCTGGGTGATCGGCGGAGCGCGCTTCCCCCAGATCGGAGGCAAGCACGGCCTCGCCACCGTGGACGCCGACGGCAATCCCCTCGGCGTCTACCGCCTGCTCTACTACGAGCACCAGGAGGACGACGACCAGCCCTACTACCGCCGCCTCCTCCTCGTCTCCCCTCGGGACAACGCGAGCTGGGACACGCTCGCCGAGCTGCTGCCCCAGACCGGCAACCTGCGCGGCGGGACCGACCAGGGGCGCTTGAACCTGGACACCGGCGCCTTCGAGAACCTGGTCGCCGACGGAGACGACGACGACGGAGTCAGCCCCTTCTTCGTCCTCGAGCTCCTGAACATGGACAGACGGCCGGACCTGCCATAATGAACGAGGGGATCGGACGCACAGCGCCGCAAGCGCAGGCTAGCCAAGCCCGTGAGAATACGGAACGGATCGCCGTAGGCAATTTCGACGGACAGGGTAGCGAAAACGCGAAGCGGTTAGACGGAGCGCAGCGAAGTCAAATTCGTGAGAATTTCGACGGGCGTCGCTTGCCGCTCCGGGGGGAGAAGTTCTCACGAACTTCTCTACGGCGGGAAAACGCGGAGTGGGCGGCGGAAAGGATTCCGCCCCACGAAGGCAGGTTTCGCAAGCCGTGGGGCGGAATCCCTTTCCGCCTCGTGCGCCGGCAGGGGGCGGGGCGGGCCGGCTTCACCCTGGTGGAGCTGCTGGTGGCGCTGGTCATCATGGCCAGCCTCGTCGCGGTGGCCTCGGTCTCGGTCGAGACCACCCAGAACAAGGCCCGCGCCGACAAGACCGCCGCGATCGGCCGCGGAACGGTTGAAGCGCTGGAGCGCTCGGACGGCCTCAGCTTCGTGTCGGATTTCGGGCGGCTGCCGCAGGACGCGGAGGAGCTGATGTTTCTGTTTTCGCAAAAAATCCTCGCGGCCGGCGTCGAGGAAGAGGCCGCGCCGTATCGGGAAATCGAACTGACAATCCCCAGCGACACCGAGGACCAGGACGGCAACCCCGTCGGCCTGGCCTTCCGCGACCGTTTCAACGACCTCTCCCCAAAGCCCGCGCTGCACGCGGGATGGCGCGGGCCATACAGCCGGGTCACGGAACTTGGCACCATAGGGTCGGACTCCGCCAAAAGAAGCGCCCTTCTCGACGGATGGAAGAATGAATGGGGCGTGGTTCTGGACGGCGGCGAGGTGTCCGCGCTGAAGAGCCCCGGAAGAAACGGCGTATTCGATCCCGGAGACGCCGACTGGCAGGACAAGGATCTGCCCTTCCCCATCAACCGGTCCCTGGCAACGAAGGACGTGGCGCTGAACATCAGGGTCCGGGTGTTCGACAATTCCGGCAACGAAATCGACGAGGGGACGCTGACGGACTTCGCCTTGGGCGCCGTGGTGTTCTTCCCCAAGGCGGATCCGAAATTCGCCGCGGTCGACCACGAGGAGAAAGTGACGACGAATCCAAGCGGCGACGCCTCCTATTCCCTCTCGCTGACCGGGCTGACGGTCGGCCATCGGATGGTCTTCGTCTTCGCCTCGGGCGGCGGACACAACTATGCCAGCATTCCGAAGCTGCTGCATGTCAAGCCGGGAGTGCAGCCGGAGGAAGTGATCACCTTGACCCAATTTTAACAAAACAGCCCTCCGCGCATGCGGGTTGCGGGAACGATGGCGACTCAAACAAAAACACCGAACAAGCGGCTCGCGGTGCTGGCCTACGACGGCCGGGACTGGTCGGCCTACGCCTTCCACGGCGGCAAGATCGCCTGGTTCCGGGAAGCCGGCGCGGCGGGCTCCGTGCCGTCGGGCATCCTGACCTTCCTCCGCGAGCAGCGCATCCGCACCGCGCGGATCCTGCTGCCGGGCGAGGTCCGCCGGCTGGAGACGGCCCTGCCGCCCAAGCTCTCCTTCGCCGAGGTCTCGGCGATGCTGGCCCACGAGGTGGCGGGGCAGTCCGGCGCCGACGGCACGGCGCTGGTCTGCGCGGGGGGCAGCGGCAGCCTCGTCGGCGCCTCCGATCCCTTCCTGCTCTGCGGTGCCTTCGACCGGATGCTGGTCGACGACCTCCACCGGCAGTTGACCGAGGCCGGCCTGCGCTTCGACGGGGTCGGCTCGCTGGAGCTGGCCTGCGCCGCGCATTGGAACGCCCATCGCGACCGCGAGACGGCCTCCCTCGTCCTCTTCCTCCGGGGCCATGGCTTCATGCTGCCGGCGCGGAGCCTGCCCAACCAGCCCGGCCCCGTCTCCCTGTCCGGCGGGCTGCGCCAGGTGGAGCGGGATCCCGAGGCCTGGCGGACCCGCTTCGTCCGCGGCCACCGCTACCTCTCGAAGGCCGGATCGCTCTCCGTCTTCGCCCTGGGGGCGGACGTCGGCGAGATCGCCCCCATCCTCGACTCCATCGAGGAGCTGCCCCGGGCGGAGTATCCCGATCCGGAAGTCCTGATGGCGGGCGCCGCCCGCGAGGCGGCGCTGGGCCAGGCCAACCGCTTCGGCGCCCCGGTGCCGATCCGGAATCCGCACGTCCTCCGCAAGCGCTTCAGCCACGCCTTCATCGTCGTGCCCTGCCTGCTCGTGCTGATGTCTCCGCTGGCGCTCTCGGGGCTCTTCAAGCTGCACTTCCACGTCAAGGAGCTGCAATACCAGGCGGTCGTCCGGGAATACGGGCCGCTGGAGCAGCGCATCCAGGACGCGGAGAGGCAGAGGACCCAGGCGCAGGCCCGCCACGCCGCCGCCGTCGCCCTCCAGCGGAACCTGGCGGACCGGCGCAAGCCGCTCTTCGCCTTCATCCACCTCTCCTATTTCTTCAGCAAGCACGCCGGGAACTCGGTCCTGCTCGAATCCATCTCGGACCTGGACGGGACCATCGAGGTGCGGGGCGTCTACACCGACCCCGAGGACGGCCTCTCCCTCGAGGCCGAGCTGAACCAGTTCGCCGCCGACAAGGACCTGCGCATCGTCCACAACCGGGTCGAGGAGCGGCAGGCCACCGACGGGCGGGTCGCCCTCGCCCTGGAACTGGCGGTGGACTACCGGGAACTCAGCAAATGACTCTTTCGATGAACCGAACCAACAGTTGGCATTGGTTGCTGATGGCCCTGGCCGCCAGCCTGCTGATCGCGGTCTTCGCCTGCCACGCGGTGGCGAAGAAGGCTCTCGAGGTCAACGGCCCCAGGTTGCAGGAGATGCGGACCCACGCGGACGAGCTGAGGAGCTTGCAGGAGGAGGACGCCCTGATCGTCGAGCGCCAGGTCGCTGAGATCTGGAAGCGCCTCGACGCCTACGAGGCGGCGGTGCGCGAGAAGGCGGGCCAGCCCATCCCCGAGGGCGACCAGTCGGTGGGGGTGCTGGGCAACGAGATCAACCGCGCCCTGCTGCGGCACGAGCTGCGCATCGTCGAGCAGGAGCAGCGGCAGCCGGAGCCCCCCGCGGCGGCGGGCGGCGGACGGCGGGCCGCGCAAGCGGCGGCGGCGCAGGCCTCGCCCAAGCCGCCCTTCGAGACCCGCGAGATCCGCTACGTGGTCGAGGGCGACTACCGGCACATGTTCATGTTCCTGGTGCGGCAGTCGCACCTGAAGCCCTCCTACCATTTCAAGGGCATCAAGATCTCCCCCGCCGTCGGCGAGGCCGGCATGCGAATGGAGTTCACGGTGCAGATCCATTTCACCTGAAGCATGGTCGCCTCCGTCCCCCATCTCATCGACGTGACCAAGGTGTCCGTCCTGCAGCCGGTCCTCGACCTGCTGCCGCCGCGCATGGCCCGGAGCCTCGGGGTCCTGCCGGTGTCGCTGGAGGCGTCGCGTCTGAGCGTCTGCGTGCGCGACCGGATGGACTTCGCGCTGCTGAACAAGGTGGAGCACCTGCTGCCCGATCTGGAGATCGTCGCCTACGAGCCGGAGCATCCCGACCGCTTCGCGGAGGCGCTGGCCCGCAACTACCCGGACGCCGTGATCCGGGGGGAGCTGGACCAGGCGGTGCATCTCTTCGACTACCTGCTGCGGCGCGCCCTCGACAACAACGCGTCGGACATCCACCTCTGCCCCACCAAGGAGGGGATGCAGATCAAGATGCGGGTGGACGGCAAGCTCCGCCCCGACCGCGCGGCCTCCGCCCGGGTCGCGGACGAGCTGGTGACCTACGTCAAGGTGCTGGCCAACCTGGACATCTCGCAGAAGCGCGAGCCGCAGGACGGCAACATCGCCCACGACTTCAACGGCACCGTCGTCAACTTGCGCGTGGCCACCGTGCCGACGATCCACGGCGAGCACACGACCCTGCGCGTGCTCAGCCAGACGCACGAGACCCAGTCGCTGGACCGGCTCGAGGACATCGGGCTGCACGAGCGGCAATACCGGATGCTCAAGAGCGCCCTGGAGATCCCCAACGGGGTCGTCGTCATCTCGGGCCCCACCGGCAGCGGCAAGACCACCACCCTCTACGCCGGCCTGCGCGAGCTGGTCGACCAGGGCATCCTGCACATCGTCAGCATCGAGGACCCGGTCGAGAAGCCGGTGGACGGCGTCACCCAGATCAAGGTCGACAGCCGCCAGGATCGGGTCAGCTTCGCCCGGGCTCTGCGCAGCGTGCTCCGCCACGATCCCGACGTGATCATGATCGGGGAGATCCGGGACGGGGAGACCGCCGAGACGGCGCTGAAGAGCGCCCTGACCGGCCACCTCGTGCTGGCCACCCTGCACACCAACAGCGCCCCGGGCATCCTCAACCGCCTCGTCGACCTCGGGGCGCCGCGCTTCCTCGTCGCGGCCACGCTCCGCCTCGTCATGGCCCAGCGCCTGCTGCGGAGGCCCTGCCGCCACTGCATGACGTGGGAGGAGGCGTCCGAGGAAACCTGCCGCCGCTACGATTGGGAGCCGCCGGTCCGGATCCCGCGGATCAAGGGCTGCGCCTACTGCGGCATGACCGGCTACTCGGGCCGGACCGCGATCTACGAGATGCTGCCGGTGACCGACGAGGTCCGCGACCTGCTGCTGGAGGGCAACAGCGAGGCCGCGATGTACGACTACCTCAAGCGCAAGGCCCCCCAGCTGACCCTGCGCGGCGACGGGCTCGAAAAGGTGAGGGAAGGCGAGACCACGCTCGAGGAGCTCGAGCGGACGGTGATCGACGAGGACCACGCCCTGTTCCAACTGGAGGGAGAGAAGTGATGCTCTTCGACTACACCGGCATCGTCAACGGAAAGAAGGTCGCCGCGCTCGTCGAGGGCGCGACCCTCCAGGAGGCGACCGCCCAGCTCCGCGGCCAAGGCGTGATGATCATCGAGATCCGGCCGGCGCGCTCCAGGGCGAAGGGCGAGCTCCGCCCGCGGACCAAGCTGGAGCGCTCCCTGACTCCGCACATGGTGCGGAAATCGGAGATCGAGCAGGTCTTCCGGCAACTGGTCATCCTGCTGAAGGGCGACGTGGCGGCCGTGGAGAGTCTGGAGATCGTGGCCGGCCTGAACAAGGGCATGCTGGCCCAGGCGCTCGCGGAAGTCGCGCGGCAGGTGCGCGAGGGCAGCTCGCTGCACGCCGCCATGCGCGAGCACATGGCCTTCGTCGGCGCCCTGCCGGTCAGCCTCGTCGAGGTGGGCGAGGCCAACGGCACCCTGCCGCAGATGTTCACCTACTGCGTCAGCCTGATGGAGCAGCGCCGCAGCCTGCGGAACAAGGTGGTGCAGGCCATGGTCTACCCCGTCATCGTGGTGATCATGGGCCTCGGGGTAGGATGGTACACCACGGCGATCGCCATGCCCAAGATCGCCTCCGTGTTCGACGGGGATCTCGAGAAGCTGCCCGCCATCACCCGGGCGCTGCTCGGCACCAGCGACTGGGTGATCCAGTACGGCTACTGGGTGATCCTCGGTCCGATCCTCCTCTCCATCCTCCTCCTCATCCTGCGGCGGCACGATCGCATCCGCCTCGCCCTCGACCAGATCGCGCTCTTCCTCCCGCTCTTCGGCAAGGTGTCGCGCTTCGCCGCGAACGGCCTCTGGAACAAGACCATGGCCCTGCTGCTCGACAGCGGCATTCCCGTGGTGGAATCCCTCGATCTGACCCGCCGGACCCTGGGCAACCGCTACTACCGGCACCAGTTCGAGCAACTGAGCGAGCGGGTCCTCTCGGGAAAATCCCTCTCCGCGGGCATGGCCTCGACCCGGCTGAGCCGCCTCTCGCCGCTCTCCGACTCCCTCATCCGGGTCGGGGAGAACTCGGGCAACATCGACGAGGGCCTGCGCTTCGTCGGCGACTACTACGAGGACCAGTTGGCGCGGCGCCTCGACCTGCTCAGCAAGCTGGTCGAACCCGCCCTGATCGTCGTGGTCGGCGGCATGGTCGCCCTCGTCTACACCGGATTCTTCATGGGCATGGCGGCGATGAACGCCGCGCGCTGAGCGGAACGATCACAAACGGAATGAAACACATGAACACAAGCAAACTGAAGTGGCTGCTGGCCGGGGTCGCGCTGGCCGCCCAGGGGCTGGCGGCCCAGGAGGCGGACCCCGCCCAAGCGCCGGACCTCCCGGCGGTCGAGGCGGCGGCCGAAGAACCCGAGATCCCGCAGCCGACGGACCGGCCCATGCCGCCGGAGCCGGCGATCCCGCCGCCGCCGCAACCGATGGTCCGGATGCCGGAGATCCCCCTCTCCGAGCCGCCGCAGAACCTGATCGGCGAGGACGGGAAAGTCGAACTGGACCTGGTGGACCCCTTCCAACGGGGTGGCGCCAGGGCGCCCGAGGAGCTGGATTCGGACGGGATGTTGCCCACCTCGCTGGGGGAAGTCTCGGACGAGTTCCGCATCCTCGCCATCGTCATTCCCGACGGCCCCGACCGCCAGCCCATGGCCCTGATCCGCCTGCAGAACGAATCGAGTCCGCAGGTCGTCATGAAGGAGGACCTCGTCCAGATCAAGCGGCGTCCGCAGGACCGCCGCCAACCGGTCCGGACGCGCCTGCCGGCCGGCGCCCCGGGCCAGACGTCCTTCGAGGAAAGCGCCCTCAACGCCCTCGACGGCTACTCCTTCTACCTGCACATCAAGGACATCCAGCCGACCTACATCGAGGCCTACCAGAAGAAGAGCCCGAACGAAACCATCATCCTGAGGTGGTGACGAAACCATGAAAACCCATTTTCACCCCCCCATCCAAGCAGCGGTCTGGCTCCTCGCCCTCTGCCTGCTGATCCCCGCCGGGCTGTCCGCCCAGATGCACTCCGACTACGGTCGCATCCCCATGCTCAAGTCCATCATGCTCCGCGACGCGCCGGTCCACTACGTGACCTGGCTGATCGGGGAGACCTGGGGCAAGCCCATCGTGGTCAACGAGGGCGCCCGGGACAAGGAGATCAACCTCTTCCTCACCGGCGTCGACTGCCTCAGCGCGCTGAAGGCGGTCTGCCATTCCAACGGCCTCTGGTTCCAGGAGGATCCCGAAAGCGGCATCATCTACGTGGAGACGCTCGAGGAGTACGTCAAGGGCAGCCGTCTCAACAACCAGAAGCGGGTCGAGGTGCTGACCGTGGTCTATCCGCGGGCCGAGGACGTCGCCGCGAGCCTCCAGGAGCTCTTCCAGGAGATGGTGGTCTACATGAAGCCGGAATTCGAGAACGG
>CAYSZN010000105.1:0-5500 GCA_964435425.1 uncultured Akkermansia sp.
CCCGCCTCCGGCGTTGCCGCCGCGATTCCCGGAACACTTTTGGCATTTTGCCCGCGCTCCCTTACCCCGGCTTCCCCGAAACAAAAAAACCGGCCGGGGCGTTGTGCCCCGGCCGGTTTGGATTGTTGCACAAGGATCAGTCCTCGTCGCCCGGGCTCCACTCTTCGGAAGCGGCGGCGGCAAGGTTGAAGGCTTGCTCGAGGCCGACCATCTCGGAAGACGGACGCAGGCTCTCGAAGCTGGCGCTTTCCTTCTTGAGCTGCTCCTCGGAGTAGCCGACGGCCTTGATCGAGAGACCGATGCGGCGCTCGACCTTGTCGACCTTGATGACGCGGGCCTCGACTTCGTCGCCGACCTTGATGACATCCTTGACCTTGGCGACGTGGTCCTCGCTGAGCTGCGAGATGTGGACGAGGCCGTCGATGTCGTCCTCGAGCTGGATGAAGGCGCCGAAGCTCGCGATCTTGGCGACAGTCCCCTTGACGAGGTCGCCGACCTTGAAGCGGCCGTCGATCTCGCTCCACGGATCCTTCTCGAGCTGCTTCACGCCGAGGCTGATGCGCTGGTTGGTCTTGTCGATCTCGAGCACGCAGGCCTCGACCACTTCGCCCTTCTTCACCATCTCGCTGGGATGGTTGATCTTGCGGGTCCAGCTCAGGTCGGAGACGTGGATCATGCCGTCGATGCCGTCCTCCAGCTCCACAAAGGCGCCGTAGGGGGTGAGGTTGCGGATCTCGCCCTTGATCGTGGAACCGATCGGGTAGCGAGACTCGACTTCGTCCCATGGATTCGTCTCAAGCTGGCGGACGCCGAGGGAGATCTTCTGCTCCTCCTTGCTGATGGCGAGGACGACGGCCTTGATCTCCTGGTCGAGGGAGAGCACGTCGCTGGGGCGGGTGATGCGCTTCGTCCAGGAAAGCTCGGACACGTGGATGAGGCCCTCGACCCCCTTCTCCAGCTCCACGAAGGCACCGTAGGGCACCAGCTTGGTGACGCGGCCGCCGACTTCCATGCCGATGGGGAACTTCGCCTCGATCGCCTCCCAGGGGTTGTCCTGGAGCTGCTTGAGACCGAGCGAGACCCGCTCCTTCTCCTTGTCGACGTCGAGGATCTGGACCTCGAGCTTCTGCCCGATGACGAGCATCTCGCTGGGATGGTTGATGCGGCCCCAGCTCATGTCGGTGATGTGGAGCAGGCCGTCCATGCCCTGCAGGTCGACGAAGGCGCCGAAGTCGGTGATGTTCTTGACGATGCCGATCACCTTGTCGCCGATCTTGACCGAGTCGAGGAACTCGGCGCGCTGCTCGGCGCGCTCGGCCTCGATGACCTCGCGGCGGCTGAGGACGATGTTCTTACGGATGTCGTTGACCTTGACGATCTTGAACTCGTAGACGTTGCCGAGATATTCGTTGAGGTCCTTCGGCGGGATGATGTCGATCTGCGATCCGGGGAGGAAGGCCTCGACCCCGACGTTGACCATCAGGCCGCCCTTGACGACGGACTTGACCTTGCCTTTGACGAGGCCGCCGTCCTCGTAGACCTTGACGATCTTGTCCCAGTTCTGCTTGTGGGCGGCCTTTTCCTTGGAGAGCACGACCATGCCCTCGTCGTTCTCGAGCTTCTCGAGGAGCACTTCGATCTCGTCGCCGACGGCGAACTCCTCGTCCTCGAATTCGGAGAGCGGGATGATCCCCTCCGACTTGGCCCCGATGTCGACCACCACGACCTGCGGGCGGATCTCGATGAGGGTTCCACGCACGATGGAGTTCTCGCGGTGGGAGTGAAATTTCTGGTCGATCAAGGCCATCAGGTCTTGATCGGCGGTGGTTAGGGTGGCTGACATGCTATCTGGGTTTGGGTTGGGTTGTTCGGTTGGTTTGGCCTGCCGACATCGCTCCATCTTCAATGACCAAGCCCGCCCTTGGAGCACCTGCGGCGGAATGGGGGCGCAAATCTACGGACAAAGACGCGCTTCACAAGCGGTTTTCCGCCTGCGAAGCCGTCCTACCCCCGCTTTCCGGAACGGGAAAGGCGCTCAATGGATCACGGTGACGCGCACCCGGGCGGAGGAGCGCCCGTCGCGGTCGAAGGCCTGGAAGGTCACCGGGTTCCGTTTCGGGGCCAGTTTCAACGTCAGCTTGAACAAACCTGACGCCTTCGGAGACAGCTTCTTGTTCACATTCGCCCCTAGGCCACGGGGCGTCGCGCGACGGTATTTGGCGCGCACGTTGGCCACGGCCACATCGTCGGTCGCGATCCCGTAGATCGTCGCCCGCGGCTTCGCCGAGCGGATCCGCTTCGGACCGACGATGGTGAGCTTCGGCGCGGCTTTGTCGGGATTGCTGTAGCGGAAGGCGACGTTGGGAACACGGGCAACCCCCGTCGACGTGAACAAGCCCGACTGGGCCGTTCCCTTCAGGATGGAAAGGTGAGCGTCGGACGCCTCGACGTTGCCCACCCCTTCCGGTCCGCCGTTCGAATAGCTGATGTTGTCACCCGTGGCGCTGATGAGGTAGAAAGCCCGGACCTCCCCCTTGGCCATCGGAATCGCCTGGGGGAACCCAACTTCGATCGGAAAGCCAACTCCGTCCGACTGGAAGGTGACGGACCTGAGGAAGGTCCACGCCCCTCCGTTGTTTTCGAAGCCGACGTGCGTCCCCGCCCTCGTGTAGAGATCGAACGTCCTTGCCCCCGCGCTAGAGGCAGTGAACTGCACCGAGGTGAGACGGAGCGAACTCTTCGCGACGAGGTCGAACATGATTCCATCCTGACCGTTCCCTCCAACGAAGGTCGTCGTGAGAAGGTTCGGCCAAGTGGGGGTGTAGTGGATCGTGATGTTCGGAATTCGGTTGGCAGAGGCGGCGCCGAAGGTGCCGTTCACGCCCGTTCCTTCGTAGATGCGGAGCTTTCCGTCCGAGGCCTCCAGTGTTCCAGTGCCGTCGCCGCCGGTGTAGGCGAGGCTGACGGAAGGGTTCCTGATATAGAAGGCCCGGCGCTCCCCAGTGGCGACAAGGATGGGAGTTGGCAACCCGACCGCAGCCTTCGGCGTCTCAACGGGGCCTGCCTCGTAGGGAAACGTTCCTAGGGACGTCCACTCCCCCGCGTTCCCTTCGGAACCCACATGGGTTCCGGATTTCGTGTAGATCTCCACGCTGCCGGCCCCGGTATCGCTGCGGGTGGCGAACTGAAATGCGTCGATGGCGATAGGCTGGTCGGCGACGATGTCGAACATGATCCCGCTATTGCCGTTGTCAGCGGCAAAGGTCGTCGTGAGGGTTTCGGCGAAAGCCGAGGTGGTGGCCAAGGAGGCCAATGCGAGGATGAGAATATGGCTTTTCATAGGTTTGTTGAATCAGATTTGCGATCAAATGACAAGCAGAAACAGGGGGACGACTCCAGGAGAGCCCTCCAGTTGCACAGCAATAGGTCTTGGACGCCCCCGAACCACCTCCTATGCGTGAAAAGGATCGGCCATCAATGCCCCCCTCCTTGCGCTTCCCGCCGGGAGGAATCTATTTGAGTTCCCTATCCATGCCCGACTCCCCTGCCCCCGCCCTGAAAGACTGGTTCGACGAAGGCCGCTACCGCTCCGTCGCGGGACAGCTCGCGGCGCTGCATCCACGCTTCGACAGGAGACGCTTCCTCCGGATCGCCCTCGACGGACTGGACGGGCTCTCCCTGATGCAGCGCCTCCAGCGCACGGCCGTCGCCGTCCACGAGTCGCTGCCCCTCGGCTACCGGGATTCCCTCGTCGTCCTCCGCGAGCTCGCTCCGCAGATCGACCATGCCTTTGTCCCCCTCTTCCTGCCCGAATTCGTCGCCCGCTACGGTACCGACGACTTCGAGACCTCGATGGAGGCGCTGCGCCACTTCACCCGCTTCGGCTCGTCGGAATTCGCCGTCCGCGAGTTCCTCAGACGCGATCTCCACCGCACCCTCGCGACGATGCGCGACTGGTCGCTCGATCCCGACGAGCACATCCGCCGCCTCGCCAGCGAAGGTTGCCGTCCGCGCCTGCCCTGGTCCTTCCGCCTCCCTGAACTCGTCGCCGATCCCCGTCCCACCCTGCCCATCCTCGACACGCTCCGCGCCGACCCGAGCCTCTACGTGCGCAAGTCCGTCGCGAACCACCTCAACGACATCTCCAAGGACCATCCCCACCTCCTCTTGGAGACCCTACGCTCGTGGGACCTCGACCACCCCCACACGGCCTGGATCGCGAAGCGGGCTCTGCGCACCCTGGTCAAACAGGGTCATGCGGACGCCCTGACCCTCCTGGGCGCCGGAGAGCCGGCGGAGGTGCGCATCGACGCCTTCCGTGTGCATCCGGCGAAGGTGAGGCTGGGCGGAGAGATCCGCCTGTCGCTCGAACTCGTCTCGACTTCGCGGAAGATGCAGCGTCTCGTCGTCGACTATGTCGTCCACTACGTGAAGCAGTCCGGCGGAACCTCGGCCAAGGTCTTCAAATGGAAGGAGCTCGATCTTGCTCCGGGCGAGGCGCTCGCCCTCGAAAAACGCCAGACGATCCGCGACTTCACCACCCGCAGACACTACCCCGGCAGGCACCGCGTCGAGTTGCAGGTGAACGGAACGCGGATCGCGGAGGGAGCGTTCCGGCTGGAGGGGTGACCTTCCCTGAGTTACAAAGGCTTCGTGCCCGGAATGCCCCAGCATTCCACCTCATTCCGGATTCCGGTCAAGTACCTGTCGATAGAGGCTTTCGGTAACATGGATGTTCGTCTGCCGAAGACGCTCAACGGCGCCCCTCAGCGAAACGAGGCCTTTTCTGGAGGCCAGTTCGAGAATCCCGAGAGTTCCAACCACGCGAATTCCCATTTCCTGAGCCAGCCTTCGGGCAGCCAAATCATCCAGAAGAACGCAGCTCCCCGTTTCGATGGCCAGCGTCACGGCATCCAGATCGGCTACGGACAAGCCGCGGGAAGATAGCGCAAGCCGGGAACCCACCTCACGTCGTTCCACCCAGGACGGCAGCCTCTCCGCCCACAGACGAACCGAGTCCGGTGCCTCGGCGGCAAGCAATTCGCGATGCGCCGTCGCAGACAGAAAAACGGTTTGGAACAGCGACGGCAGAACCCGGATGCAATCGATCTGGACGAGGTAGTTGACCGGTCCCGTGTCGCACACGAGGGATTTCATTCGCCGAGGAGGTCGTCGAGATCATCCGCTTCCTCTAGAAGCGCCCCGCTCACCGGCATCTGGCAACGGGCGCGAAAGGCGTCCGCGCTCCAGTAGTCCTCGCCGACTCCGGCAAGACGCCCCATCGTACGGAGGCTGATGCGTCCCTCCCGGTATAGCTCCAAGGCGATCAATTCCTTTGCGTGGCGAGTCCGCTCAACCGCGTCCTGGCCCAATTCGGCGGCGATCTCGTCAGGGATTTCAATGATCAGGGACATTTGGACATCGTAGGCGATGGTGGGAGGGAGGTCAACGGCACGGAACCGGCGAAGCAGGCCCGACCGCCGGATGCCCCCCCGATTCC
>CAYSZN010000105.1:5510-8874 GCA_964435425.1 uncultured Akkermansia sp.
CAGGCCCGACCGCTGGATGACCTTCCCCCGATTCCGACACAAACCTTGCCGCACCTCACGCGACTTCGGGCGTGCTTCTTTTCCCGAAATCCGCCATCTTTCCCCCATGAAATCCCCTATCGCCCTGATTGTCCTCCTCCTTGCGGCCCTGCCCGTCCGCGCCGAGGAGGGCTTCGTCGATCTCTTCAACGGCAAGGACCTCACCGGCTGGGATGGCAACCCCGCCCTCTGGACGGTCGAGGACGGCGTCATCACCGGCCGCACCAAGGCCCCCGAGGACCTTGCCTACAACCAGTTCCTCATCTGGCGCGGCGGCGTTCTCAAGAATTTCGAGCTCCGCGCCAAGGTCAAAGTCACGGGACAGAACAACAGCGGCATCCAATACCGCTCGAAGGAGCTGCCCGAGGTCGGCCAATGGTCCATCGGTGGCTACCAGTGCGACATCCACCCGACCGCCGAGAACAACGCCATGGTCTACCACGAGCGCGGGCGCGGCATCGTCTCGAAGAACGGCCAGAGCGTCGTCGTCGATCCGGCGGCGAGGAAATGGCTCGCCGCCGAGCGCGATCCCGTCGCCGTGAAGATCGACGAATGGAACGAATACACCATCGTCGCGACCGGCAACCACCTCGTCCACAAGATCAACGGACAGATCGCCACCGAGCTGCACGACTACGACGAGGCGGGGCGCTCGCTGGAGGGCCTCCTCGCCTTCCAGATCCATCGCGGTCCGGCCATGACTGTGCAGATCAAAGAGGTGAAGCTGAAGGCGCTGCCCGAAGGCGGCGTCACACCCTTCTCCAAGGCCGACTTGCCCAACGACGCCCAGGAGATCGTCCCTCCCGCGCCGAAGAGCGCACCCAAGGCGAAAGCCCCCGCGCCGGAAGCAAAGCCCGCGCCCAAGCCTGCCCCCGGAGTCGGTCCCGCCATCGGCGAGAATATCGCCACGCCCGTTTCTCGGATCAAGGCGCCCGAGGGCTTCCAGGTCGAGTTGCTCTACTCCGTCCCCGGCGCGGATCAGGGATCGTGGGTCGCGCTCTGCCTCGACGACAAAGGCCGCCTCTACGTCAGCGACCAGTATGGCGGACTCTACCGCCTCCCCGTTCCCGCTCCGGGACAGGCCATCGACCCGGCCACCATCGAGAAAGTCCCCGCCGACATCCGCGCGGTCAACGGCATGCACTTCGCCGACGGTGCGCTCTACGTGGGCGTGAACGACTACGAGCAGAAGATCCCCAGCGGCCTCTACAAGCTGACCGACAGCGACGGCGACGACCAGCTCGACAAGGTCGAGACGCTTCGCGAGCTCGATTCCAAAGGCGACCACGGCGTCCACGCCGTCGTCCCCGTGCCCGGCAGCGACGACTTCTACCTGATCTGCGGCAACAACACGATCCCGACCGAAGCCTCCCCCGACTCGCCCGTGCCCGCGATCTGGGGCGAGGACCACCTCCTCCCCCGCATGCCCGACGGCCGCGGCCACAACCGCCACGTCCTCGCCCCCGGCGGCATCATCTACCGCGTCACCCGCGACGGGAAGACCTTCTCGCGCCTCGCCTCGGGCTTCCGCAACATCTACGACGCCTCCGTCAACCAGGCCGGCGAGCTCTTCACCTACGACGCCGACATGGAATACGACTTCAACACCCCGTGGTATCGCCCCACCCGCGTGAACCACGTCGTCAGCGGCGGCGAATTCGGCTGGCGCAACGGGGCCGGAAAATACCCCGAGTTCTACGCCGACAACCTGCCCTCCACCGTCAACATCGGCCCCGGCTCGCCCACGGGCACGCTCTTCGGCTACGGGGCCAAGTTCCCCGCGAAATACCAGCAGGCCCTCTATCTCTTCGACTGGAGCTGGGGCAAGGTCTATGCCGTCCATCTCAGCCCAGAAGGCGCGAGCTACACCGGCACGAAAGAGGACTTCCTCTCCGGCTCGCCCCTGCCCGTGACCGACGCGGTGATCCATCCGCAGGACGGGGCCATGTATTTCGCCATCGGCGGACGGCGCGTCCAGTCCGGCCTCTACCGCGTCACCTACACTGGCTCCGGGGACACCAACCCGGCCCAGCCTGACACCACCCTCACCGCCGAGGCTAAGCTGCGCCACGAACTGGAGGTTTGGCACGGCAAAGCGGACGCGAAAGCCGTCGAGGCGGCCTGGCCACACCTTTCCCATCCCGACCGCCATGTCCGCTGGGCCGCCCGCACCGTGCTGGAGCACCAACCGCTTGATACCTGGCAGGAGAAAGCCTTCGCCGAGAAGGACCCCGCGAAGCAGATCGAGGCCCTCCTCGCCGTAGCCCGCCTCGGCGGCGTCTGCCCCTACCACCGCATCCCGGCGAAGCCGCTCGGCATGCCCCCCGGCGAGCCGGAGATCCAGGCCCCTCCCGTTCCCGAAGGCGCGACCCCAACGCCGCCCGTCGATACCGCTCTGCGCGACCGCCTGATCGGTGCCCTCGTCGCGACCGACTTCGACACGCTTTCACCCGACTCGCAGCTTGCCCTCGTCCGCACCGTGCAGATCGTCCTGAACCGTTTCGACGGCGCGGGCAGCATGGCGGACCCGCTCACCACCTACCTCGATGCGGCGTTTCCCGCGAACTCCTTCCCCCTGAACTGGCTCCTTTGCGAGACCCTCGCCTACCTCCAATCGCCGACCATCGCCGAGAAAGGTATCGCTCTTTTGAACGAAGCCGTCTCCCAGGAGGAGCAGCTCGAATACGCCCGCAGCCTGCGTTTCGTCACCGTCGGCTGGACCAAGGAACTGCGCACCGCCTATCTCGAATGGTTCCTCAAGGCGGCGAACTACCGAGGCGGGGCGAGCTTCGAGAAATTCATCGAGTTCATCCGCAACGACGCCCTCGCCACCTTCACCGAGGCCGAGAAGGCGGATTTGGCCGAGCTGATCGCGAAGAAGCCCGAGCGCGTCTCCGCCATCGAGAACCTCGGCGTCGTCTTCGCCGGACGCACCCCCACGATGTGGACGCTGGAGGAGCTGAGCGCCGCCGCCGAGACCGGCATGGCCGGGCGCGACTTCGAGAACGGGCGCAAGATGTTCGCCGCCGCCGCCTGCTACGCCTGCCACCGCTTCGGCGATGGTGGCGGGATGAACGGTCCCGACCTCACCGGATCGGGCGGGCGCTACTCCGCCCACGACTTCCTCGACCAGATCATCAACCCCAGCAAGGAGATCAACGAGCAGTTCGCCCCCGTCGTCGTGACGAAGAACGACGGCACCATGGCCAGCGGCGTCGTCGTGAACCTGCATGGCGACATCGTCACCCTCAACACCGACCTCTCCGACCCGAACCAGCGCGTCAACATCGACCGCAAGGAGGTGAAGAGCATCGAGGTGTCCAAG
>CAYSZN010000106.1:0-8862 GCA_964435425.1 uncultured Akkermansia sp.
TTGATGCGCTGCGCCTCGCCGCCGGAGAGGGTCGTGGCGGACTGCCCGAGGGCGAGGTAGTCGAGCCCGACATCGCGGAGGGCGCGGAGGGGCTGGGCGATCTTGGGGACTTTCTGGAAGAAGTCGAGGGCCTCCTCCACGGTCAGGTCGAGGACGTCGGCGATGCTCTTGCCGCGATAGGTCACGTCGAGGGTCTCGCGGTTGTAGCGACGCCCGTTGCACGATTCGCAGGTGACGTAGACGTCGGTGAGGAAGTGCATGTCGATGCGGATGGCCCCGTCGCCCTGGCAGGTCTCGCAGCGCCCGCCCTCGACGTTGAAGCTGAAGCGCCCCGGCCCGTAGCCCCGCGTCCGCGAGGCGGGAAGCTGGGAGAAGAGGTCGCGGATGGGCGAGAAGACGCCGACGTAGGTCGCGGGGTTCGAGCGCGGGCTGCGCCCGATGGGGGCCTGGTCGATGACGATGGCCTTGTCGAGGTGCTCCATCCCCTCGATCGCGTCGTGCTCGCCGGGCTTGTCCTTGCTCCCGTGGAAATGGCGGAAGAGGGCGCGGCGCAGGATGTCGTCGACGAGGGTGGCTGTGCCGCTGCCGGAGAGGCCGGTCACGCAGATGAAACGCCCGAGGGGAAAACGCACGTCGAGGTTTTTCAGGTTGTGCTCGCGCGCGCTGCGCACGACGAGTTCGCGAGTCGATCCGTCGGCGATGAGGGTTTTGTCAGGAATCTCGATGCGCTTCCGTCCTGACAAATACGCCCCGGTGATGGATTTCGGATCCGCCGCGACCTCCTCGGGCGTGCCTTGGGCGAGGAGTTCGCCGCCGTGCGCCCCCGCGCCGGGACCGAGGTCGAGGAGCTGGTCGGCGGCGCGGATCGTGTCTTCGTCGTGCTCGACGACGATCACGGTGTTGCCCGCGTCGCGCAGGTCGCGCAGGGTGGCGATGAGCTTTTCGTTGTCCGACTGGTGCAGGCCGATGCTGGGCTCGTCGAGGACGTAGAGCACGCCCGCGAGGCCCGCCCCGAGCTGGGTGGCGAGGCGGATGCGCTGGCTCTCCCCGCCGGAGAGGGTGCCGCTCTCGCGGTCGAGGGTGAGGTAGCCGAGGCCCACGGTGTCGAGAAAGGCGAGGCGTTTGCGCGCCTCCGCGAGCACCTCGGTGGCGTAGGTCGCCTGGGTCTCGGTCAGCTCCACGCCGTCGAGCCAAGCGCCGGCCTCGGCGATGCTCAGCGCGGTGAAGCCCTCGATGGAGAGGGGCCGCTCGCGATGGGAGAGGGTCACGGCGAGGATTTCGTCCTTGAGCCGCTTGCCGCCGCAGTCGGGGCAGGGCTTGGCCGACATAAAGCGCCGCACGTTGCGCTTCGTCATCTCGCTGTCGCTCGTTTCGAGGAGTCGCGTCGCTTGGGTGGCGAGGCCCTCGAAGCGCTCGTCGCCGTGGAGCAGCGCCTTCTTGAACTCGCGCGGCAGGCTGCGGATGGGCGCGTCGGGGTCGGCTTGGTAGTGCTTGGCGAGGTCGTCGATGGCGCGCTGGTGGTAGCCCTTGCGCGACTTCGAGCCGCTCCACCAAGTCTTGACCCCGCCCTCGCGCAGGCTTTTGCCGGGATCGGGCACGATCAGCTCGGGATCGGGGACGAGGCGCGAACCGAGGCCGTGACAGGTCGGGCAGGCCCCGGCGTGGCTGTTGAAGGAGAAATGCTTCGGTGTCAGTTTCGGGAGGGAGAATCCGGTCTCGGGGTTGGTGTATTGGAAGGTGAAATCGTGCCGCTCGTAGTCCTCCGCGTCCGGCGTCTGGACGAGGGCGGCGACGCGGTTCTCCGAGAGCTTTTGCGCCGTCTCCAGCGAATCGGCGAGGCGGCTGCGTAGGTCGTCGCGCACGACGAGACGGTCGATCACGATCTCGACGGTCTTGGCCTTCGCCTTTTCCGGGATCTCCTCGATCTCGACGAACTGCCCGTCGAGGCGGGCACGCAGGAAGCCTTGGACGCGGTAGCGTTCGAGCGCGTCGCGGAGCGGCTCGCCCTTTTCGAGCTTCACCGGGGCGACGAGGACGAGCCGCGTGCCCGCGGGGAAGGCGACGAGCGCATCGACGATGTCCTTGATCGTGTGGCGCACCAGCGGAGCACCCGTGACCGGATCGTGGGGACGCCCGAGGGCGGCGTAGAGGATGCGCAGGTAGTCGTAGATCTCCGTGGCCGTGGCGATGGTCGAGCGGGGATTCGGCTGCGAGCTGCGCTGCTCGATGGCGATGGCGGGGGTGAGGCCCTCGATGAAATCGACCTCGGGCTTTTCGAGACGGTCGAGGAACTGCCGCGCGTAGGCCGAGAGCGACTCCACGTAGCGGCGCTGGCCCTCGGCGTAGAGCGTGTCGAAGGCGAGCGAGGACTTGCCCGAACCCGAGACGCCGGTGATGACGACGAAGCGGTTTCTCGGGATTTCCAAATTGAGGTTTTTCAGGTTATGCTGGCGGGCACCCTGAATACGAATCGTCGCGTCGTCGCCCTTCTCACGCATATGGCTGGATCTCCGGAACGGAAGTGGACAACATTGAGGAAGATCGCTCCGCCGCAAGAGGAGTCTCCGGCGGAGGAGATGCCCCTTGTCCCGGACCCGACCCTGTCCGGTCCCGCACCCGACCCTGTCGGGTCCGCACCGCCGCCCACCCCGGACGGGCCCACCGCCGTGCTCGTCGTCCATCCCATCGCCTCCACCTCGCGCCTGATCCGGGAGACGCTGGAGAGCTTCACCAATGGGCGGGTCTTCGCCACGGGCGATCCGATCCGGGCCTTCGAGCTGGCCCTGCAACGGAGATACGGGCTCTTCCTCTTTGCGATGCAGGTGGGCGAGCTGTCCGGGCCGATGCTCTACGAGCTGGTCTCGACGGCCTATGCCGCCGGACGCGGCCCCCACCTGCTTGCTCCCGGGGTCGTCTTCGTGCGCGAGAAGGACGATCCCAAGCTCCCCGACTCGCTCGACCGCGACGTGAGGGTGAAGGGGGTCCTGAGCAAGCCGATCCGCATCGAACGCCTGCTGGAGGCCGTCGCCGGGGCGCTGGAGGTGCGGGATCCGACGACAAGGGAATGAGTGGAGCTATGGGACAGCGATGAGCGAACTTCTCGAACTGTTGCTCCGCCTTCTCTGGTGGCCCTACGAGGCATGGAAGGAATCCTCCGAGAACTCGTCTGTGGGAGTCTCTCCCCACGAGGAGGGGAGCATGGGCTTCTGGAAGAAATTCGCGATCACCGGCACTTGCCTCGTCGCCATGGCAGGAGCCGTCGTCTGGTGGTTTCTGCGGTAGAGGTTGGAAACGCCCTTCAAACGGAGCCGGATTGAAGCAAAATGCCGGGCCTGGTGAGGATGTTGAACCACGGATCACGCAGGATGACACGGATAGCCTGCATGGCGAAGGCCCTGAATCCGTGTTCATCCGTGCCATCCGTGCCATCCGCGGTCCAAACCCTTTCAGGCGGAGCCAATCAGTCGTCGCCCTTCTTACCGATTCCGAGGACCTTCATCACGACGACGGAGACAGCGGCCAAGGCGCTGACGATGACCCCGATGAGCCAGAAGGGAAATCCGCCCTCCTCCTCGACGACGGGGACCGGACGACGGGGGGCGGCGTCCTCCTCCTCGTCCTCAGCGGCCGCTTCCTTGGACTTGCTCTTGGACTTTTTCGAGCTCGCCTTCTTGGAGTCGCCTTTCTTCGCGTCCTCCTTGGCGGGAGCCTTCTTGGAGGAGGCCAGCGCGGCGAAGCCATCGACCTCCGCCTCCTTCGGCGCCTCTTCGGCGGCGTCCTCCTCCGCATCCTCTCCCTCCTCGGTCGGCTCGACCGGCTTGGGCTCCTCGCCGGACTCGGGCTGCTTCAGGTTGGCGGTGAGGGCCTCGGAGGCGGCGGCGGCCTTTCTCGCCTTCTCCTCCTGCTGGGCCTGATCGACCTTCGCATCGATCTTGCCGCTCAGGATGGCGATGTAGGATCCCGCCTTCGCCGATCCCTTGCTCTTCGACTTGGACTTCGACTTGGATTTGGATTTCGAATCGGCGGCCTGCCCGGACTGGGCGGTCGCCGCCCCAAGCTTGGCCTTCGCATCGGCGATCTTGTCCTCGGCGATGAGTCGGTCCACCTCGACCAACTGCTCGGCCTGGGCGGCGAGGGCCGCCGTGTCGTATTCGCCGATGCGGGTGTTCTCCGCGGAGGCCAGCTTCAGGTATTCCTCGATGGCGGGCTTGCTCCGAGGGTTCAGCTGCACCCATTTGACGCCGGCCTTCTTGTCTGCGGTGACGCTGTCGGAGATGACCTTGTCCTCGCGCTCGCGTGCGGCGACGAGCTTCGCCTGCGCGTCGGGCGTGGAGGAAGCCAGGGCGCGCTGGTATTCCTCGTTCTGGTAATCGACGTTTTTGGCAAGGGTCTGGAGCTGTCTGCCGAGGTTGGGCACGACCTGCCGGGCAAGCTCCACGGCCCTGGGGAAGGCCGGCGAACCGAGGTAGTTCTCCTCGATGAACTCGTATTCCCTCATGGCCGCGATGTAGCTCGCGAGATTGTTGCCCTTGGCGAAGCCCTCCATGCGGATGAGCCGGGCACGGGAATCGATCAGCTCCTTGAACGACACCTTGTCCTGCGGGCTGTACCAATCGCTCTCGATCTTCACGAAGCCCCGCTCCACCTTGTCGAGCTCTTCCGCCAGGGTCGCCCGGATCTCCTGAACCTTCGGCGTGTGCTTGCTGTCGGGAAAGTCGCGGAGGAAGGCATCCGGACCGGTCTCGAGCATGCGGCGGTAGTTGTCGACGGACACCATGGACCCGGTGGGAACGAGGCCCTGGAGCTTGTTGAAGGCGACGTCGTCGGGAGCATCCTTCACGATGGACTCGATGTCGCCGCGGGCGATGATCTTGGTCTCCTTGATCGAGGCGTTGATGGCGATCTCGATCTTGACGATATCGTCGGCCTCGTAGGTGATGCGCCCGGTGAGGGTCTCGCCGGACTTCAGCTTGATGTCGTCGGCCACCAGGGGGGAAACGGCAAGGGCGGTGGCGGCGATCGCGAGGGTGGAGAAAAATTTCGGAATCATGGAATCGGAACTTGGGAGGAACCCGATCATACAGGAAACGCGGATGAGCGACAATAGTTTTGGCTTGGAATGTTCCAAGCCGATCGGGAGGATCCCCTCTTTCGGATGTTGACACCGGGCTCCGGGCGGGTTTGTGGTGGGTATGGAAGACCGGGCCCCACAGCTCATGGACGTGCTCAGCGAGGCGTTTCGTCCCAGTGGAGGCCCGCTCGACGGGGACGCCTTCGAAATGCTCCTCGGACGTCTCCAATGGGTGCATCTGCGCGGGAAGGAGTTCCTCTTCTCGCGGGGGGAGGCCAGCGACCGGCTCTACGTAGTCGTGGCCGGCAGGCTCCGGGCCGTCGGGCCCGACCAGTCGGGACGGGAAATGACCCGCGACCTCGGCGTCGGAGAGGTGATCGGAGAAATGGGGGTCGTCGCGGGGGAGCCGCGCAGCATGTCGGTCTTCGCGGTGCGCGACAGCGACCTCGTCTCGCTCTCGCGGACGGCTCTGGAGGAGCTGATCTCGCGCCATCCCCAGCTGATGATGGGGATCCTGAGCACGGTGATCCGGCGCCTCCGCCTCCCGGCAGGATCGCAGGGGGAGGCGGGCGCGACCTGCGCGACCCTCGCGCTGGTGCCGCTCGGGGACTCCGTGCCCGCAGGCGAGTTCTCGCGGCGTCTGGCGAAGGCCCTCGGCGCGATGGGGGCGGCGCGCCTGCTGGACCAGCACGAGGTCGAGACGCTGTCGGGTGTGCCGGGCGGCGCCGACTTCCCTCCCGGCACGCCGGAGGGGGAACGGCTGCTGGATTGCCTCAACCAGCAGGAGGCGGCCCACGAGTTCCTCGTTTTCCTCGCCGATCTGGACCATGTCGAGTGGACGCGGCGCTGCCTGCGCCAGGCGGACCACGTCCTGCTGGTGGCCATGGCGGCGGACGATCCCAGGCCCGGCGGACGGGAGGCGGACCTCGTCTGGAAGGACCACGGCCCCACCTCGGCGAGGAAGAGCCTCGCCCTGATCCATCCCGACGGCTCCTCCCTGCCGACCGGCACGGAGCGGTGGCTGGAGGGCCGCGATCTCCACCGCCACTACCATGTGCGGGGGGATTCTCCGGCCGACGACGCACGGCTCGCCCGTTCCCTCGCGGAGCGAGGCATCGGTCTCGTCCTTGGCGGGGGCGGGGCGAGAGGCTTCGCCCAGATCGGCGTGATCCGGGCGTTGCGCGAATCGGGAATCCCGATCGATCTGGTCGGAGGCACGAGCATGGGCTCGATCATCGCGGCGGCCTGCGCGATGGGCTGGGATTCCCCCACCATGATCCGGCTCGGCCTCGAGGCCTTCGTCGAATCGAAGGCGTTCAAGGAATACACCCTGCCGATCGTCTCGCTGATCCGGGGCGACCGCCTCGAGCGGGTGACCCGGAAGATCTTCGGCGAGACCCGGATCGAGGATCTCTGGATTCCGCAGTTCAGCGTCTCCTGCAATCTGACGTCGAGCGAGGCGGTGATCCACCGGCGCGGCCTCCTCTGGAGGGCGCTGCGGGCGAGCGGTTCGCTGCCTGGCGTGCTTGCGCCAGTGCTGGAGGAAGGGCAGCTTCTCGTCGACGGCGGAGTGCTCGACAATCTGCCGGGCGGCGTGATGCGATCCCTCTCCGGCGGTCCCGTGATCGTGGTGGACGTCAGTCCGGCCGTGGATCTGCGGGCGGATTGCGAGCGGGTCCCCTCCCCCTGGCAGATGGTACGGAGCCGTCTCGTCTCAAGGAAACGCCCCAGCATGCCGGGAATCGTGGACATCCTGATGCGCGCGACGACGCTCACCAGTGCGCGGGTCGCCTCCTCGGTGCGCGGCGATGCCGACCTGTATCTCCACCCGCCCGTCGAGTCCTATGGCCTGCTCGAGTTCGAGGCGATCGAGAAAATCGCGGAGGACGGCTATGCCTATGCCATGTCGCAGATCGAAAGTCTCGGTGGACCGGAAGGCATTTTTAGCTCTAATGGCCTCGGATAGAACAATTCTTGTCGTGGTGGCCCGTGTTTCGGGCTATCTTCATTGATCCAATTGTTGCCGTGGCCACATTAGCATTGATCAGCCAGAAGGGGGGGGTCGGAAAGACGACCATCGCCGTGAACCTCAGCTATTCACTAGCCAAGCGTGGCTGGCGGGTGCTTCTCGTGGACGCAGACCTGCAGGGAGGAGTCGGCTTCTCCCTGACGGAGAAGGCGAAGGACGCCCTCGGCTACCACGATTTCCTCGTCGAGCCGGACGAAGGGGCGCCCAGTGTGGAGGAAGCCGTCATTCCGACGAAGCTGCCGGGCCTATCCCTCCTCACCCGGGGATCGCGCCGCGCCCTCGACCGGATCCTCTCCGATCCCAGCGGGACGGCGTTTCCGGCGGAGAGGATCCAGGCCGTGGATGCGGCACTCTCGGAACTGGACCACGATCTCGTCGTCTACGATACCCCGAGCGGCGTCCATCCGGCGACGACGGCCCTCGCCCGGTCCGTTGACGCCCTCCTCGTCCCGCAGCAGCCCGGTCCCCTCTGCCTGAGAAGCCTGCCCCAGATCCTCCGCATGGTCGCCTCGGCCCGGAGCGCCAATGGGGGCGAGGACCGTCCCCGCCTCTCCGGATTCGTCCTCTCGATGGCGGATCCGGAAGACCCCTCCAATCTCGCCGACCAGCGCGAGTTCCGCGACCTTCTCCCCATCGAGATGGTTCTCGAGACCGTGGTCCCGACACACCGCGACTTCCGCGAAGCCAGCCGTCTGGGCGTTCCGGTGGCGATGCTGCGCGAGCGGCCCTCGCCCTCCTCCCTGATCTTCGACCAATTGGCGGCGGAGCTGGAGACCCGCCTCGGCCTCCACGACGACGAAACCCCGCCCAGGAACCGCGACGACTATGTCCGACTCGTGGATTGACAAAGACGAACTCGCCGAGCTGGTCGGGGCCTTCGCCCCCCGGAAGGGACGGTCGAGGAAAACGCCCGCCCCTGCCCGTCGGCGTGCCAAGCCGCTGCTGCCCAAGGACCCTCCGGCGGCGGCACCCGAACCACCGGCTGCCGCTCAGGCTCCTTTCCCAGCCGCCCAGGACGCTTCCACCCAGGCCAGCGACGGGGCGGCGGCGAGAATCGAGTCGGTCTTCGAGATCGACGAGGACTCCGAAGACGAGTCGGACGATGACGACGACTTGAACGAGGATGCTCCGGAGGTGCCGTCCGAAGCCGTGCTCCCTGCCATGGAAGCGCCCGAGACCGGAATCGCGCCGGTTGTGGAGGCAGCTCCGCCTCTCTTGTCCGATCCGACGGTCAGGGAGGATTCCCCGCCTCCCTTGGAAATCGTGGCAATCCCGGAGATCGGAGAAGATGACGATGAGCCTGCGACGGAGACGGTCGCTCCGCCTGCCGAACCGGATCCGACCGTGGCGGAGAGAGATGAGCCGGAACCGCGTCCTTTGTCTCCACCCGAGGAGGTCTTCGAAGCCGAAGTCTCGGAAGTGCCTGCCAGAGTCGTGCCGCGCTTCCTCGACGAGGAGGAAGTGGAGGTCCCGCTCCGTCCCATCGCGCTCTCGGAACGGGACACGGACCGCGCCCTGACCGCCCTCGCGGAAGCCCGTGCCCGCGCGGAGCAAGGGCGTCTGCTGCGAGTCCGGCCATCGGTGGAACCTCCTCTGGATTTCGAGAGCCCTGCGGAGGAGCCTGAGCCTGAGCCTGAGCCTGAGCCTGAGCCTGAGCCTGAGCCTGAGCCCGAACCGGAGCCCGAACCGGAGCCTGAACCGGAGCCTGAACCGGAGCCTGAACCGGAGCCTGAACCCGAGCCTGAACCCGAGCCTGAACCCG
>CAYSZN010000107.1:0-8851 GCA_964435425.1 uncultured Akkermansia sp.
AAGTGGTGCGCTACGCCGTGCGCCTCGCCGCCAACTCGCGTCCGGGCCAGAAGCACTCGCCCGCCTACGTCAACGAATGGGTCAACTGGGGCGCCGGAACCCGCGCCGGACAGAGCCTCGTGCTTGGAGCGAAGACGCGGGCGCTGCTAGACGGGCGCTCGCATGTGGACTACGACGACATCCGCGCCCTCGCCGCGCCGGTGCTGCGGCACCGCATCCTCACGAACTACCGAGCCGAAGCCGAGGGGATCACGGTGGAGGAAGTGATCCGGAAGGTGGTGGAGATCACGGCGGAGCGTTGAATGGAGGTGAAGACAGAACGTCCAGCGCCGGTCCTGTGCTCGTTCGGAACGCTCGCGCGTTCCGCTACAAGACGAACCGCCTTTCCGAACCGTAGCGGAAGGCGCGAGCCTTCCCCCGCGCCGGTCCTGCGCCCACTCGGAACGCTCGCGCGTTCCGCTACGGAAAGATCCGCGTAAATCAGCGGTCACAAAACCTCAGCGGTCTTCCCCATGCCCTCTCTCGCCTTCCTCGACCCCGCCGCGCTGATGCGGGTGAAGTCGCTCGAACTCCGGGCGAAGATGGTCATGGAGGGCTTCTGGAAGGGGCTGCACCGCTCGCCCTACCACGGATTTTCCGTCGAGTTCAGCGAATACCGGCCCTACGTCCGCGGCGACGACCCTCGTTTCCTCGACTGGAAGGTGATGGCCCGCACCGACCGCGCCTATCTGAAGAAGTTCGAGGACGAGACGAACCTCCGCGCCCACCTCCTCCTCGACCGCAGCCGCTCCATGTCCTACGGCTCGGGCGGCTATTCGAAGGCCGACTACTCCGCGACCTTCGCCGCGACCCTCGCCTACTTCCTGATGGGCCAGCAGGACGCGGTGGGGCTGACCACCTTCGACCGCGGCATCGGCAGCCACCTTCCCGCGCGGAACCGGCCGGGGCAGTTGCGGCAGATTCTCCTCCAACTCGAAAAGGCCCCTGCCGGCGAAAGCACCGACCTCGGCGCGGCGATGAAGGGTCTGCACGAGCTGATCCGCAAGCGCAGCCTCGTCGTCCTTCTCTCGGACCTGCTCGCTCCCGTGGACGATCTGGAGAGGCAGATCGGCTACTTCGCCGCCGCCGGACACGAACTCGCCGTCTTCCAGTTCCTCGACCCGCGCGAGCTCGACTTCGCCTTCGACAAGGCGACGCATTTCCGGGACAAGGAGAGCTCGCGGGACCTCTTCATCGATCCCACCGCGGCCCGCGCGGGCTATCTCGAACGCCTCCACGCCCATCTCGACGCGGTCCGCAGGCTCTGCGCCCGCCACCGGGTCGCCTACCGCCTCGTCCCCACCGACGAGCCGCTCGAGCAGGTTCTGTTCGAGTTCGTGAATCTGCGGCGGGGGTGAATCAAAGACGTTCCACCCCTTGCCTCGGAAAGCCTGTAGCCGCGTCCATTGGGCGCGGAACGGACGTCCCAGCGACGCTCGACCGAGGCCAATGGCCTCGGCTACAGATGCCCTGCGAGCGCGCTCCGCGCCTGACATTACGTCAGATCCGGCAGAAACACGAAGGTCCCGAACGATCCCGGCACATGGAAGTCCGGCGTCTCCGTGCCGGGATGGATCCAGCTGATCCAGTCCTGCACGACGCCATCAGGTCCGTGGGAGAACTCGGCACGGTAGACCCCCGCGACCATGCGGTCGCCTGACAGGCATCCCAACTCGCGCAGCACCGCCACGGGAATCCGTCCATCGACCCGGTAGCCGCCTTCGAGCAGCTCGCCCTCGAATTCCAGGCCCAGGAAGCGCCAGGAGTCGTCGAAGCGGCGGTGGAACAGGGCCTTGTAGTCGTAGACGCCGCCGCGGGGATCCATCTCCGCCCCGTAGTAGGGCGTGCTCAGGTCCGCCGACGAGGCGAAGAAGAGCTCGACCCGGTCGGAGCCGAGCACCGCTCCATCGGGATCGGAGGCAGGATCGAGGACCAGGTCGTCGTCCTCCACCTCGAAGCGGAAGGCGAAGGTCTCTCCATTCCACACCGCCGAAAAGGAAGTCCAAGGACAGGGACGGTCGGTCCAGGGGAACTGGAAATCCTCGAGGAGGGAGCCCTCGCCAGGATCGATGGAAGGAGAGAAGCGGACGGGATAGGTCTTCATGTCGTGATCAAATGGAGGTGGAGAGTGTCGTGCCATAGGGCGAAAATTTTGTGGGGCGGAATTCTTTCCGCCTTCTCCAAGCCCGGCGATAGGCGGAAAGGGATTCCGCCCCACTCCGGCTTGCCACATGACGCGTTCTGACCCGCAAGCGCCAATCCAGAACCTGAAACTTTAAATCTTGAACCTTCACGGCTTCACATACCGCACCCCCCCGATGTCCATCATCCTCGGCTGGATCCTCCGCCCAGCAGCGACGACGAGAACATAGATCTTCCCCTCCTCCAGCGAGACGGACTCCCCGAGACGGACCGGGACGAACTGGTCCAGCGAGGGCGTCGCCTTCGTTTCGCCCTTCAGGGTGGCTCCCGCGAGGTAGACGACGAACTCGCTCGGCTCCTCCCGCTCGACCGCCTGGTCGACCTCGACGAGGAACTCCCCGCTTTCGGTCGCCTTGAACTGCCAGGTGAACCAAGTGTCGGGCGAAATCCACCCGGTGAAGGAGGACAGGGAGGAGTTGATCGCCGCCGCCCTCTTGCCGCGGGGGCGTCCCTTGTTGGCCCGCAGCGCCTCGTTGGGCTTGGCCTCCGCGATCCCCTTGATCTGCTGGGCAAGGGTGTTTCCGAAGCTCTTCGCCTGCCCGCCGTAGTTGGGATGGCTCTCCCACTCCTTCAGCAGCGCGAGGGTTTCGGGATAGGGATGGTCGAGCAGCGCGTCGAAGAGATCGCGGGCCACATCGGGCTTCCGCACGTAGCCGAAGGCCTTGCGCCAGATGGGAACGAGGTCGGCGACGGATTCGGGGCCGGGCAGGATGCAGAGCCGCACGTAGGCGCGCTCGGCGGCGTCGCGCAGGGCATCGTCGTCGGTGGAGCCGATCAGGGTCTCGATTTCGTCGAGGACGGAACGGTCGGGCCAGTTGAGATAGGCCCGGATGGCATCGCGGCGATATTCGGCGTCGCCATTCTCCCCGTAGACGGAGGCGAGCCGGACGCGGACCTTCTCCCCACCGAGGCTGCCGAGGATGCGGAAGAGGCTTTGCCGCTCGCCCCCGGTGGCCGTGGCGACCTTTGCCAGCATGGAATCGACGATCCCGTCAGTGGCGCCGCCCTTCCGCAGCACGGCGAGAACCGCCTCCTCGAAGGCCGCGCGGACCGGCAGGGTGAGCTCGCCATGGAGCGATCCGAGCAGGACGGGGACATCCTTCGGCTCGACCAGGTCGCGCAACGAGTTCAGGATGCGGAGGCGCTGATCGTCCGTGGTGGCGGACTTGAAGACGCCGATCATGTCGGGAACGCCCGGAGCATAGCCCCGCCTCGCAAGGGCCTGGGCGAGGCTGATCTTCAGGGACAGGTCCTTCGCCTCGCGCATCTGCACGTGGATGCCCTCGCTGATGCCGTTGCCCTCGAGCCGTTCGAGCACGTTGTGCGCATCGCTCTTGACCGGGGGCGAGGCCTTTGGGTCGGTGAGAACGCGGACGGCGAGGCTCACGTCGGAAAGGTCGCCCGTGGGCGTCTCGGCCGCGGCGAGGGCTGAGATGCGGTCCAGCCGCTTCTTCTCGCCCGCACCGCCCACCCACTTCACCGCGGCGAGGACCGCGACCACCGCCACGAGGACGCCGAGGACGATCCACTTCGCCCGGCTTCCCTCGGAGCCGCCCGACTTCCGGTGATTGGAATGCCGTCCGATCGGCCCGGTTCCGCCCACGCCCCGCCCGATGGGACCGGTGCCCGTCCTCAGCCGCCCCGTGATCGCCCCCGTGGCGGAGGCGCCGCCGGGAATGATCAGGGCGGGAGGCGCCGAGGCCCGCCGGGCCACGCGCACGACGGTGACCGCTCCCGTAGCGACCTCGGGCGTGTCCTCGATGGGCAGGACCTGGACGGGAGCCGCCCCCGGAGGCGCGGGATTGCGCGGCCAGTGCTTCAGCGCGTCGCGGGCATCCTGCGGACGGTGAACGATGTCGCGGTTGATCAGCCACATCACCCACTGGCAGATCGAGGGGGAGAGATCCGGGCGAATCTGCTCGAGAGGGATCACGCGGTGCTGGAGGTGCGCGTTCATCACCTGCGGCGCGGTCTCGCCATTGAAGGGATACTGTCCGGTGAGGGCGTTGTAGTAGACGCAGCCCATCTGGTAGATGTCGGTGCGGGCGTCGAGCTCGCCCCGCTCGAACTGCTCGGGAGCCATGAAGAAGATGGAGCCCATCACCGACTCCTCCTGGTCCATCGTCTGCACCGAGGGCGTCTTGCTGAACTTGGCGAGGCCGAAGTCGAGGATCTTCAACTGGAACTTCCCCGACGCCTGCCAGATCACCATGATGTTGGTCGGCTTGATGTCGCGGTGGATCACATTGTTCGCCTGCGCCGCGATGAGGGCCTCCATCGTCTGGTAGACGACCTCGGTGAAGTCCTCCTGCGTCAGGACGCCCCGCTCGATCGTCTCGTCGAGAGTCTCGCCCTTGAGCAGCTCCATCACGACGAAGCCCCCCTCCTCGTCCTGCCCCACGTCGAAGACGGTGATGATGTTGGGGTGGTTCAGACTGGAAAGCGTCTGGGCCTCCGCGATGAGCTTCTCGGCCGCCTCCCTCACCTCCTCCTCGGTCGCCTTGTCGGCCGAGAGCACCCGCTTGATCGCCACTTCCCGCTGCAACTGCGTGTCGAGCGCCTTGTAGACGGCTCCGAGGCCTCCCTTGCCAATCTGCTCGCGAATTTCGTAGCGTTTACTCATAGGAACGGTTCCGGGGAGGCGTCGCGACGCCGCACTCGGGGCTCGAAAGGGGAAATATAGGAGACCCTCCGGGAAATTTCACGGAAATTAAACGCCTTTTTCCGTGGGCGGTGCCTCAGCGGGACCTGCCGATCCCCGCCTCGAGACGGCGCAGTCCGTAGACGAGCACAAAGGAAAGCTGGATCAGCAGGTACCAGGCACTGAACTTGGAGAGGTGGACGAGCCGCCAGCCCTCCTCCTGGTCGGGGTAGCGCCACGCGCGGGCGAAGGTGCCCAGGTTCTCCGCGATCCAGATGAAGAAGGCCACGAGGGCGAAGCCGACGAGGAGGCTCATGCGGCGGGGGCAATGCAGCGGCGTGAACTGTATCCGGGTCCTCGCGAAGGCGGCGATCCCCGCGAGGATGAGAATCCAGCGGAGATCGGGCAGATAGTGGTGGGCGAAGAAGTTGGCATAGGCAAGGCAGGCGATGGCCCCCGCGAGCCACAGCGGAGGAAAGCCGACGAAGGAGAAGTCGAAGATCCGCCAGGCCCGCGCCATGTAGCTGCCGACGGCGCTGTACATGAAGCCTGTGAACAAGGGCACGTTTCCGATCCGGATCAGCGAATCCTCGGGATAGCGCCACGATCCGATGCCCTCCGAGGTCTTGAAGAGCTCCATCGCCGTGGCCATCGCATGGAAGAGCAGGATGACCCCGAGCTCGCGCAGGCTCTCCAGCTTGAAGAGGATCAGGCAGGCCTGGATCGCGAGAGCGTAGAGGAACAGGAAATCGTAGCGAGCGATGCCGATGTCGGGATACCACAGCCCCGTCGCGACGATGGCGAGCAGGAGCAGCGCCCCGAAGAGGCAGGCCCTCGCCTGCTTGAGACCGAAATGGATCCATTCGCTCCGGCGGAGCCGGACGAAAAGCGATGCTGGCTGGGAAAGGACAGTCTGGAGGATCATCGGACGCCGCTTGGCACCGAGACTACGCGGCGCATGCGGCGTTTCTTTCGCGCGGAGGGCTTCCTTGTTCATTCCATCTGCTCACCACGCACCATTTCGAGCCCGAAGGTAGCCCCGAGCGGCCCGCTCGGGGAACGAACGTCGCTTGGACGCCCGATTGGCCGAGCGAGCCGCTCGGCCCTACCCTTGCCTCGCGACCTCGCGAAATGAGCGGTAGCCCACCGCGCGTTTTGCGGCTATCATCCTTCCTCATGACAGCGCTCATGGACATCATCGACGATCTCAAGCATCTGCCGAGCCAGGACTTGGAGGAGGCCGCGCGCTACATCCATCAACTGCGCGAAGCCCGCCACCAGCGCCGCCGCCAGACCATCGCCGAAACCGCCGGGGCTCTCAGCGGCCCCGTGGGGGACGCCTTCGCCGCCGCAGTGGAGGAATGCGAACGCATCGACGAAAATGGCTGGTGAACCCCTTGCGCTCGACACCAGCGCTGTGGTGGAGCATCTGCGCGGCCTCTCGCCGCAGATCAGCCGGAAGCTCGCCGAGGCCGAGGAACTCTACCTGCCCGTCACCGCGCTGGGCGAACTGCTCTTCGGGGTGGAGCGTTCCGGCAACGATCCGCGGGCCAGAGGACCGCTGGAGAAGTTCTTGCGTGATGTGGTGCTGATCGCGCCCGACGACCAGACTGCGGCGCACTATGCGCGGCTGCGGGCGCATCTGGCTCGCCAAGGCACGCCGATTCCCGACAACGACATCTGGATCGCGGCCACCGCCCACCGACATCGGTTGCCACTCTATCATGACGACGGGCATTTTGCGTCGTTGGCCGGCCTCATCGACGAACAACACGCCTGAGTGCGTTCTTCCTTCAGCCGCCGGAAGCCGCTAGCGCGTTTTCATTGATTTCGTGGCCGGATCCGATCGGGCATGGTGCCAACGGCTGTGGGAAGGGAGCGTAGACACTCCTGTTCCACCCCAAGATCCATCCGAAATTCGGGAACCCTCCACTCCTCCCCCGTGTCGGCCCGCCCCTGCCGGAACCCGCCCCCGGAATCCGGCATTTCTTTCGGCGGGACGAATTTGACGTGGCTGAAATGCCTACGCCACCGTGCCGACGAAATGCAGCCGACGGTCGAACAGAAGGCTGGCGGGCATCGGGTAGAGATGGAGCCTCTCCTCCCACCGCCTCGGCGAGACGCCGACTTTTTCAAACAGCCGCAGCCATTCGGCGTGGCTGAGGTAGTTGTAGGGCAGACGGACGTCGTGCCCCCTGTTGCCGACCCAATCCATCAGGCGCAGCGTCTGCCAGGCGGCCACTCCCTCCACGAGATGGTCCTTGATCACCACACCAAGACGGGCGATGCGCGCCGCCTCCGCCACGAGGCGCGACGGATCGTCCGTATGATGGAGAACGTCCACGATGGTCACCCAGTCACAGGACTTGTCATCGGCCGGGATCGTATGTCCGTCGAACAGTTCGACGGGGATATGCGTCTTCGGACGCAACAACACATCGAGGCCGCGGAAGCTCAGTGTCGGCCGAAGCGCCATGACCGCCTTCGCGATGGAGCCGTCGCCGCAGCCGAGATCGAGCACGGTCGAGCCCGCATCGAGATGACGGGCGAGGCAATGCGCCAACACGCGCACCCGCCGCTGGAACACGACCTTGTCATGCACGCGGTTCAGACCGGCTGCCAGGAGCATTCCTTTTCCAGTCTTCGCGCCGGAGGCGGCTTGGGCATCCATTGGTGTCATCGCAAAGGGTGAATGATCCCAATTCCTTGGAGAAGTCAACCGTTTCCTGCCTGACATCAGGAGCCCGCCTGCGAAGAACAAAAAATCAGCGGCATACGCATTAAGTAGAAATGCATATTACATCGCTACCAATGGAGCATCCAGACAGAATCCTCGCGACGACATCGAAACAGCGTCCGAGGAAACTATTCGAACGCTCCATTGTTAGGCATCTCTCTTCTTGCATTTTCGCATGGAAGGCATCATCTCTCCTCCGAAGCGCTGCGCCTGTCCGAACACGGGCCCACTCGAATCGCCGAAGAACCTCGATAACGGAGTGATGGAACTGTCAATCGTCATGCCCTGCCTGAATGAGGCAGAAACCCTGGAGACCTGCATCAGGAAGGCGAAGCAAAGTCTCGAACGCCTTGGCGTCGAGGGGGAGGTCATCATCGCGGACAATGGAAGCACCGACGGCTCCCAGGATCTGGCCAGAAAGGCCGGAGCCAGGGTGGTCCCCGTGCAGAGAAAGGGATACGGCAGCGCGCTGATGGGCGGGATCGAAGCCTCCGAAGCGACCTATGTCATCATGGGCGACGCCGACGACAGCTATGACTTCACGGACCTGTCGCCATTTCTTGAAAAGCTTCGGGAAGGATTCGATCTGGTCATGGGCAACCGCTTCAAGGGCGGAATACGGAAGGGAGCCATGCCGTTCCTGCACCGCTATCTGGGAAATCCCGTCCTGTCCGCGATCGGACGCCTCTTCTTCCGCACCCCGATCGGAGATTTCCACTGCGGACTGCGCGGCTTCTCGAAGAACGCCTACGCCAGGATGGATCTGCACACCACGGGGATGGAGTTCGCCAGCGAGATGATCGTGAAGGCCTCCCTGAACAAGCTGAAAATCGCCGAAGTCCCTACGACGCTCTCGCCCGATGGCCGCAGCCGTCCACCCCACCTGAGGACCTGGCGCGATGGGTGGCGCCACCTGCGGTTCATGCTCCTCTACAGCCCGCGATGGCTGTTCCTGTATCCCGGATTCCTCCTCCTCGTCTCCGGCATCATCGGCACGCTCTGGCTCCTGGGCGGAACCCGGACGCTGGCCAATGTCCATTTCGACATCCACACGATGCTCTATTGCGCGGTCGCCATCCTGGTCGGCTTCCAGGCCGTGTCGTTCGCCTTCGTGACCAAGACCTTTGCAGTCACCACAGGCCTCCTGCCCGAAGACAAAAAGTTCAGGCGCCTGTTCGACCGCTTCAATCTGGAGATCGGCCTTGTGACTGGCGTGGTCCTGTCCCTGATCG
>CAYSZN010000108.1:0-8807 GCA_964435425.1 uncultured Akkermansia sp.
CCACGACGGCCCCCATCCTCTTCGCGCAGGGACAAGCCGGGAGCGGCTCCTCCGCTGGCGTGGAATCCACGCCGCCGACCCGCTCCTGGCAGCAGGCTGGCCCCGCTTCCTCCTGCGTTCCGGCCAAGGTGCAGCAACAGACCGGATTCCCGATCAGCAGCACCATGGACAAGGCGGAGATTGCACGCAGCATCACTCTGTTTTTGTGCCACAGGGACGCGATCTGTTCAATCGCAATCGCCTCTGCCCGCAATGACGCGATCCAACCCTCTTCGCTCTTGCATTCCACCCTCTTCAATCCTCGTCCGCGAAGCCGAGCCTCCGGGAGAGGCCTTCGGCATGCTCCCGGACGATGCGGCCGAAGCCGGGCAGCGTCGCCTCGCCGACCCGGTCGGAGGGGCCGCTGATCCACAGTGCCGCCACCGGCTCCCCCCGATGGTCGCGCACCGGAGCGGCGGCGCAGGCGTAGGTCTCGCTTTCCTCCCCCCGGTCGAGGGCATAGCCCGTGCGCCGGGCCTCCTCCAGCTCGCGGCGGTAGGCGGCGGCGGTGCGGATCGTGCGGCGTGTCTTCCGCTCGTAGCGGATCGCCGCGAGAAGCGGTCCGAGCCGTTCCTCGGCGAGAAAGGCCAGCATCGCCTTGGCTGGCGCGGCGGTGAGGAGAGGAAAGGCGTGCCCGACTTCGACGACGACCTTCACCGGATGCGAGGACGCGACGAGGTCGAGGACGATGCCCCGTTCGCCCGAGAGCGTGCCGAGCAAGGCCGTCTCCCCCGAGGCATCGCGCAGAGCCGAAAGCGCTGGCGCGGCGAGACGCACGAGACTCTCGCCTCCCATCGCTCCATAGCCCAGGCGGAGAAGGCGTCGCGTCAGGCGGTAGACCTTCGTCGCCTCGTCCCTCTCGGCATAGCCACGCAGAACAAGCGTCGCGGCGATGCGGAAGACCGCGTTCTTCGGCATCCCGAGTGATTCCGTCATCGCCGCGAGAGTCAGGCCCTCCGGCTTGGTCGAAAGCAGCTCCAAGAGATCCAGCGTGCGGTCGAGGATGGGAACGCGGTAGCGCTCCCTCGGATCGGCGGCGTGGCGCAGGGTACGCGATGACATGAGTTTTAAATTACAAATTACGTTTGATATAGCAAACAAAAATGACCAAGCTCACGGCATGACCGATCTCCTCGACCGCAGCGTCATCGTCACCGGCGGCTCCCGCGGCTACGGCGCGGGCATCGCCGAATCCTTCGTCCGGGCTGGAGCGCGCGTCTGGATCACCGGCCGCGATGAGACCCGGCTGCGGGAAACCGCAGCGCGGATCGGCGCTTCGCCCTTTCCCGCCGATGTCGCCGATGGCGCGTCCTGGGACCGGCTCCTCGACGAAGTGCTGGGAACGGCCGGAAGGCTCGACGTGCTCGTGAACAACGCCGGCGAGGGTGTGCGCATCGGCCCGGCGAGCGAGCAAAGCGACGAGACCGTGGCCCGTTCCCTCTCCAGCAACCTCGCTGGAGCGATCCTCGGCTGCATCCGTGCCGCCCGGACAATGGAGAGGCAGGGATCGGGCCTCATCGTCAATATCGGCAGCGCCTGCTCGACCCACGCCTGGCCGGGCTGGAGCGTCTACTCCGCAGCGAAGGCGGGGCTGCTCATGTTCACGAAGTGCCTCCTCGCCGAGCTGCGCCCCCACGGCGTGCGCGTCACCTCCATCCTCCCCTCCTGGGGCCAGACCGATTTCACCGAGGGCGCGAACTTGCCGCCCCGGGATCCCGAGGTGCTGGAACAGTGCCTCTCCCCCTCCGACCTCGGCGACCTGATCGTTCGGCTCGCCGCCATGCCCGAGCACCTCGTGACCGAGGAGCTGCGCCTCTGGCCCATGGTCCAGCCCATCGCCCAGTTGTAGCCACGTCCATGAAACTCCGCCTCTCCCTCGCCCTATCCCTCCTTCTCCCCGTCCTCCACGTCCAGGCCGAGACGATCGAGGCCGACCTCCTCATCGTCGGGGCCGACGAGTCGGGCTGCGCCGCCGCGGTGCAGGCGGCCCGGCTCGGAGTGAGGCGCATCGTCCTCACCAACGACCACGAATGGCTCGGCGGGCAGTTCTGCACCCAGGGGATCGGGCCGGTCGACGAGTGGACCGTGGTCGAGGGAAAGCGCGTCAACTTCCCCCGCAGCGGCCCCTTCCTCGAGATCATGGACCGCATCCGCGCCCACAACCGCCTCGTCTACGGCGTCGCCACGCCGGGCAACAGCTGGTGCGGCAGCGACACCATCGAACCCAAGGCCGCCGCCGCGATCTTCGAGGACTGGCTCGCCCCGCATGTGCAATCCGGAGCCATCCGCATCGAGCGTGGCTGGGACGTCGCCTCGGTGGCGGCGGAGGGAGGACGCGTCGCCTCCGTCACCTTCGTGCCCTCCTTCTTCGCAAAGGGGAGCCCTGACAAAATCCTCACCGTCAGGGCGAAGCTCACCATCGACTCCTCCGACCTCGGCGACGTCATCCGCCTCGGCGGCGCCGGCTACATGGCGGGGCCCGATTTGAAATCCCGCTTCGGAGAGCCCGGCGCGCCCGAGACCCTCGACGAGCTCGGCCATCAGGAGATGAACCCGATCAGTTGGTGCCCCCTTCTCCGCGAAGCCGGCCGGGACGCCACTATCCCCCGTCCGCCCCGCTACGACGAGCGCTCCTTCGCCGACTGGAAGAACGCGCCGCCGTGGAGGGATTGGGACGGCAGCGGAGGGATCTACAACATGGCCGGATGGTGCATCTACACCCACCGCCGCATGGTCGACCGCCACCATTTCGGCTTCGCCCCCGGCACCGAGGCGGTGATCCTGAACTGGCCCGCGCACGACTATCCGCTCAGCCCCCTGCCGCAGCATGTCGCCGAGGCCCTCGAGGCCGACGAGCCCGGCGCTTCCGGAAGGAATCTCGTCGAGATGACCCACGCGCAGCGCCGCATCGTCTACGAGGACGCGAAGCAGCGCGCCCTCGAGTTCGTCCACTACCTCCAGACCGCCGCCCACGACCGCGTCGGCGACGTTCCTCAGTCCTTCCGCTACATGGAGCTGGCCGACGACTACGGCACGCCCGACCGGCTCCCGCCGAAGCCCTACCTCCGGGAGGGGCTCCGGCTCGAGGCGCTCGCCATCCTGACCGAGAACGATGTGCGCACGAGCTCCCACGAACCCCGCTGGGCGAAGACGATGCCGGTGGACGGCGTCTTCGGCTGGCAGTTCAATCTCGACTTCCACCCGACGAGGCGGACCTTCGTCGACGACGACCCTTCGCAGCCGTGGCAGGGCAAGCACCACGGCTCGCGCAACTGGTCCACCGACACCGACCGCGCCATGTTCCCCCTGGCTGGCCTCGTTCCGGCGGAGATGGATGGCCTCCTGGGTGCCTCGAAGAACCTCGGCGTGACCAGCATGGTCCAATCCGCCCTGCGTCTCCACGGCCAGATGATGCACGCCGGTACCGCCGCTGCCACCGTCGCCGCCGTGGCCTTGCGCGAGGGCATCGAACCCCGGGAGATCGCCGCCTCGCCCGAGCGCGTCCGCGAAGTGCAGCGGATTCTCGTGCGCGGGGCGGGCGGTCCCGGCACCCTGATCTGGCCGTGGCACGACCTCCATCCCGAGGACCGCCATTTCGAGGCTGCGAATCTCCTCGCCCTCGCCGGTATCTGGCGTCCCGATCCCGACAGCGTCTTCTTCCAGCCGAACCGCGTCGTGACCCGCCGCGAGCTCGCCGGGATCCTCGTGCGCCTGCGCGAGGCCCTGCCCGATCCACCCGCGAGGCCCATCTTGTCGGGAACAGCACGCTTCAGCGACGTGCCCACCGGCACCCCCGGCCGCGAAGCCATCGAGACGATGATCGCCTGGGGAAGCTTCGGCGAGCAGAAGGAGACGTTCGATCCCGATGGCCGCGTGAACTGGGGCGACCTGAACCGCTGGCTCGTCGCGATGGGCTGGCCGGGCTTCGCGACGCTCGGAGGGAAAGCCGCGGACAGTCCGCTGACGCGCGCGGAAGGCGTGGAGTTCCTCTGGCGAGTTTCAAATTCAAAGCTCCCGGATGGACCGTAGGAACTTGAAACCTCGAACTTGGAACTTGAAACTTCGGAGGCTGTCGCCTAGTTCCCCGCATGAATGCCACCCCCTGCCCCATGTGCGAGATGGACGAGATCCTCACCCTCGAGGATCATTTCGAATGCGTCACCTGCGGCCACGAATGGAGCCGCGAGGAGGCTCCGGACGGCCCGCGCGTCGTGAAGGATGCCTACGGCAACGAGCTCGCCGACGGCGACGTCGTGGCGATGATCAAGGATCTGAAGATGCAGGGCAGCTCCCACGTCCTGAAGTCGGGCACAAAGTCGAAGCCGATCCGCCTCGTCGACGGCGACCACGAGATCTCGTGCCGGATGGACGGCATGTCCATCGCCCTGAAGGCCTGCTACGTGAAGAAAGTCCCGGCTTGATCTGACCGATCGGTCGGCTCCCCGCATTCCCCATTGCGGAAACGGGCATCGTTTGGTTCCTTTCATCGCGCGCCGATCCCTTTCCGGCACCAGTGAGACATGGCCGTCAAATACCGCGACTACTACGAAACCCTCGGCGT
Organism: uncultured Akkermansia sp.; assembly: GCA_964435425.1. Lineage (GTDB taxonomy): Bacteria > Verrucomicrobiota > Verrucomicrobiia > Verrucomicrobiales > DEV007 > Arctic95D-9. Next base: position 4,601 of record CAYSZN010000108.1, read on the forward strand.
CTCCAAGGACGCCTCGCAGGACGAGATCAAGAAAGCCTTCAAGAAGCTCGCCCGCCAGTACCACCCCGACGTCGCCAAGGACCAGCCCGACGCGGAGGAGCGCTTCAAGGCGGTGAACGAGGCCTACGAAGTGCTCGGCGATCCCGAGAAGCGGGAGAAGTACGACACCCTCGGCCCCGGCTGGCAGCAGGGCCAGGACTTCGGCGACTACGCCGGCCACCCCGGCGCGAGCTACGAATACCACTTCGGCGGCAGCACGGGCTTCAGCGACTTCTTCGAGAGCCTCTTCGGCGCGCGCGGCGGAGGCGATCCCTTCGGTGCCTTCGGCGGCGCCCGCACCGGCCGGGCCCGCTCGACCCGTCCCATGGCCGGGGAGGACATCGAAGCCGACCTGCTCGTCCGCATCGAGGAGATCATGCACGGCTCCTCGCGCGAGATCCGCCTCGCCCGCCCCACCGCCGACGGGCGGCCGGGCAAGGAATCGACCATCCGCGTCAAGATCCCCAAGGGCATCGCCGGAGGCCAGCGCATCCGCTGCGCCGGCCTCGGCTACCCCGGCGTCAACGGGGGACCGGACGGCGACCTCTACCTCCGCGTCCGCCTCGAGAGGCATCCGCTCTTCAAGCCCGACGGCAACGATCTGATGGGAGAGCTCGTCCTCGCTCCCTGGGAGGCCGTCCTCGGGACCAGCGCGACCATCCCGACTCCGCACGGTGATGTGAAGATGACGGTGAAGCCCGGCACCCATCCCGGAACCCAGCTCCGCCTCCGGGGAAAGGGCCTGCCCACCGGAAAGGACGGGCACGGCGACCTCTACGTGACCGTCGTGGTCGAGTTCCCCGACACCGTCACCGACGATGAGCGCGAACTGTGGAAGGCGCTCGCCGAAAAGAGCCGCTTCCATCCCCGGGGCTGACCGCCGCAGACAGGCCGGGAGAAGAGGGATTGGGCCGCAAAAAGGCACAAGAGACACAAAAGCTTGCCCCATTTTGTGCTTTTTGTGACCATCTCCCCCGTCTTCTCCGATGTGGGCAAGAGAACTTGGCCCACACTCCCTTTTTTCTGTCCTCACCGCCCCGGCTGCACTATAATGGCCACAATCGCCGATTCGGAGCCTTCGTCCCCACCTGCCACCATGAACCCGGTCCGTCCCTTCCCCCTCCTCCTCGCCGCCACCCTCTTCCTTGGAACCTGGGCCGTCCCAATGCCCGAGGCCCACGCCGCCAAGGGCTATCAGAAAACCCTCCTCCGCCTCCACAACAAGGAGCGCGAGAAGCGCAACCGGAAACCCATGAAGCTGCATGCCTCGCTGAACCGCGCCGCCTCGAGGTATGCGTCCACGATGAACCGGAACAACCACTTCAGCCACACCGGCCCCGACGGCTCGACCTTCGACCGGCGCATCCGGGATGCCGGCGGAAACAACTTCACCACGATGGCGGAAAACATCGCCATGGGGCAGCGGAACCCTAGGGAAGTCACCAGAGCCTGGATCAAGTCCCCCGGCCACCGGCGCAACATCATGAATCCTCGCTTCCGCTTCGTCGGCTTCGGCAAGGCCGGAAGCCCCATCTACTGGGCAGCCAACTTCGGCGGATGACCCCGGACGCCCGCCGTCCCCTCCGGACCCGCGGCTCGGGCTGGGCCGCCGGGCTTTCCCGCATCCTCCTCAAGGCGGGCCTGCGTCCGAACGCGGTCTCCCTCCTCAGCATCGTCTTCGCCGTGGCCGGCGCGGGCTGCCTCTGGCTCGTCGCGCGCGGCACGGAGCCCGGCGCGCTCCTCTGGCTGGGTGCCGCCACCGCGATCCAGCTCCGGCTCCTCTGCAACCTGATGGACGGAATGCTCGCGGTCGAAGGCGGCTTGAGGACGCCCGACGGCGACCTCTACAACGAATTCCCCGACCGGCTCACCGATCCCCTCCTCCTTGCCTCGCTCGGCTATGCGGGCGGCGACGGAGCCTCGTCGCTGCTCGGCTGGCTCTGCGCCTGCGGCGCGCTGCTGACCGCCGCGGTGCGCCTCCACGGGGCGACGCTCACCGGAGCCCACGACTTCCGCGGCCCCATGGCGAAGCCCCAGCGCATGGCCCTCGCCACGGGAGCCTGCCTCCTCATGGCCGCCCTCGCCACGACCGGCTCCGCGGCACGCCCTCTCCCTTGGCTGCTTGGGCTCATGCTCGCAGGCATCGCCGTCACCCTGGCCCGTCGCCTCGTCGGCCTGTCGCGGGCCCTCCACTCCCGCGCCGGATCATGATGCGCCGATTGCTCGCCGGCTTCGTCCGCCTCGCCACCGGAGTACGCCTGCTGCCCGCCGCCCCGCACGGCGGCGGACCGACGATCTATTTCGCCAACCACGCCAGCCACATGGACTTCGTCGTGGTCTGGGCCGCCCTGCCGGACGACATCCGCGACCTCGCCTCCCCCGCCGCGGCCGAGGACTACTGGACAGCGACGCCGCTGCGTCACCACATCGCCTGCCAGTGGTTCCAGGCCATCCTCATTCCCCGCACCGCGGTGACGCGGAGCAACCATCCCGTCGCCCGCCTCGGAGCCGCTCTCGAAGCGGGCCGCTCCGTGATCCTCTTTCCCGAAGGCACCCGCAGCGGCTCCGACGGGACCGCCGCGTTCAAATCCGGGCTCTACCATCTCGCGCGACGCCATCCCGGCATCCCCCTTGTGCCCGTGCAGCTCGAGAACCTCAGCCGCATCCTGCCGAAAGGCTCCCGTCTGCCCGTCCCCCTGATCGCCCAGGCCCGCTTCCTCGACCCCATCCACCTGCTCCCCGGCGAATCCAAGCCCGATTTCCTCGCCCGTGCCCGGAGCGTGGTTGCGGGAGATGGTTCCGGCTGAGTTCGTGTGGAGCACGGTGGGGCGGAATTCCTTCCGCCATTTGCCGGGCCTGGAGAAGGCGGAAAGGGATTCCGCCCCACTTGCCTGGTCAGAGACAACGCAACCGGGGCTTGATCTGGTGCCATTCTTCTCTGGCTCTACCCCCCTCCTGCGACGGACGCCCCGGCGGTGCGTCCCTACCGAAATCTCCCGGACGTTGTCCGCCTTCACCTGAAGCCTGTCCGTATCTCGATGGGAGGCAACCGACCGAGCATCCGACCGGAAAAAGGCACGGACGGCGAAAAAACCCGCCTCGCCTTTTGTGTCTTTTGCGCTTCCTTTCGGCCAGCCTCCCATTTGACACGACAGGACCGAGCTCCATGGACCACGAGATGAAATGCCTGCTCGGAATCGTCGGGGGAATCCTCCTCCTCTCCTCCGCGGCGGGCTTTGTCCTGTCCCGCCGAGCCCGTTCCGAGGCGGCCCGCGCCACGGTCGCTAACCTCAACGCCCGCATCCGCTCGTGGTGGGTCATGGCAGCGGTCTTCAGCGCTACGGTCCTGCTCGGCCCGGTCTTCACCACCGTGCTGTTCGCCCTGCTCTCCTTCCTCGCGATGCGCGAGTTCATCACCCTGACGCGGACGGACCGGGCCGACCACGAGGTCCTCTTCTGGGCCTTCTTCATCATCCTGCCGCTCCATTACCTCCTCGCGGGGATCGGGTGGTATGGGATGTTCACCATCTTCATCCCCGTCTACGCCTTCGTCTTCATCCCCTTCCGGCGGGTCCTCACCGGCGAGACGAGGAACTTCCTCGCCAGCACCTCGCGCATCCAGTGGGCGCTGCTGATCTGCGTCTACGCGGTCAGCCACATGCCCATGATCCTGCGCCTCCCCCTCCCCGGCTACGAGGGGGAAAACGCGAAGCTGCTCTTCTTCTTCGTCCTCACGGTGCAGCTCAGCGACGTGCTCCAGTACGTCTGGGGCAAGAGCTGCGGCAAGCATCCCGTCGCTCCGCGGGTGAGCCCGCAGAAGACCTGGGAGGGCACGGTGGGCGGCATCGCCAGCGCCGTGCTCGTCAGCTCGCTGCTCTGGTGGGCCACGCCCTTTGCCCCCTGGCAGGCCGCCTTGATGGCCCTGCTGATCTGCCTCGCCGGGTTCTTCGGAGGTCTCGTCCTCTCCGCGATCAAGCGCGACCTCGGGGCGAAGGACTGGGGCGGCTCCATCGCCGGCCACGGCGGCTTCCTCGACCGGATCGACTCGCTCTGCTTCGCCGCGCCGCTCTTCTTCCACATCACGGGATTCTGCTTCGGCTCGGGGATGGATCCGAGTCCGCCAGCGTGGCTGCTGGAGTGGGTCGGGAGGTAAAGCCCGAAATCCGAA
>CAYSZN010000109.1:0-8768 GCA_964435425.1 uncultured Akkermansia sp.
CTCCGCTGCCGTTCGTGCCGATCAGCTGTCCGCTGGAGAAGAGGTGGACGCCGCCCTGGCGCTGTCCCGACGAGGTCTTCGCACCGTCGCCGTGGCCGATCATCGCGTAGTTCTGGGCACCATTCCCTCCGGTCAGCCGGGTGTCGCCGTTCCCAGCGACCACGGTGATGTCCCCGCGCAGCTCGCCGTCGGCGAGGAGTCCGCCGTGGCCGATCTGCGAGTATTGCCCTTCGCTGCCGTTCTGTCCTCCGGACAGGGTGACCGAACCATCCGGCGCCACCACGCTGATCGCACCGGAAAAGTTGCCACGGGCGTTGTATCCGCCATGGCCGATCTGGGTTTGGGCTCTCTCGCCCTCCCCGGCGGTCGTCGGAAGCGCCGCCATCTCCACCCCGGCGTAACCAACCACGCAGATGTCGCCGCTCAGGTTGCCCGAGACCACATTGGCCACGCCATGCCCGATCTGGGCGCTGCTGTAGCTGTGGTCGCCCGTCGTGGGGAGGGTTTGGACGGCATCGTCTCCTCCTCCGGCGGTCAGGATCACCTTTCCGGCATCGGCGCTGACACGGATGGAGCCGGTGCTGGTACCACCCAGATTGTAGCCTCCGTGCCCGATGCTCGCGGAGTTGAACTCCTTGCGGGTGCCTCCGGCCAGCCTCACATTCCCCGTCGTGGTCGAGACCGAGATGTTCCCGATCCGGGTGTTGGTACCGGTTGAGCTCGTCCGGTCGCCGCCATGCCCGATGCGGGCGTAGTTGTGGTCCCTGCCGCCTCCGGAGACGTCCACCCCTGTCGTGGCGGACACGGTGATTGCCCCGTTGAAGGGACCACCAGCCAACACGCCGCCCATCCCGATCTGCGCGTAGGCGAAGCGACCGTCGTCGGCCCTGCCGCCCTGGTCTCCGCCATGCACTCGGACGGTCCCGCCGGAGGTCAGGTGAATGCCATCCGCCACGCCGGAGCCACCGACGGAGGCGGCGTTCTTGTTTCCGCTCGAGCTCGTTCCGCCGTGGCCGACCTGGGCGGAGGTGTAGTCGTTGGTCCCACCGATCAGATCGATGTTGCCCGCTGCCCTCAGGTGGATCGCTCCGTTCGCCGGCGAGGTGGAGCCGTACCCGCCGTGACCGATGAGCTTGTAGTTGAGATCCCGGTCACCGCTCGTCACGGCGATCTCTCCGGCGGAATCCAGAATGATGTCGCCCGACAGGGTTCCCCCCGACTGGTAACCCCCATGACCGATTTGACCATAGGACGCGGTGTGGCTGCCCACGGTGGAGTTGCCCGCTCTCACCCGGATGCCGCCCGATGCGGCGGTGGTCGTCAGCACGATGTCGCCGGTGTTGTTGCCCGAGGAGTCGCTGAAACCGCCGTGGCCGATCTGTCCGACGGATTGCAGACCCCAGCCGCCGTCCACATCGATGAAATTCGCGGCTGTGATCTCGATCCTGCCGTTGTGGCTGCCGTCGGCGTCGTAGCCCCCGTGACCGACCCTGGCGTCGGCGTGGCGACCGCGCCCCGCGTTCAGGTCGGCATGCAGGGCGTTCGAAATCGTGATGTTCCCTGTGTTGGCATGGTCCAGATTGTAGCCGCCATGGCCGACCTGGGCGTAGGCGCCGAGCCCCTCGCCTCCATCGAGCATCACTCCGCCCGTTTCGCAGAAGGAGATGGAAATCGCGGCGTTCACCCCGTTGGCCGCGGCCCCGGTCCCGCCGTGGCCGATCTGGGCGTAGCTCCCTCCTTGCACCGGCATCAGCGGCGTGGACGCATTGTTGTCGTGATCCCCCATCACGACGGCATTGCCACCGGTCAGGCGCAGGCCGCCCTGTTTCAGGCGCACATCGATGGCCCCGGTGGCCTGTCCCGATCCATTGGTGCGGAACCCGAGCTGGGCGAAGGAGTCCAAGGTCGTGTTCGAGCCCTGCAAGGTCATTCCATATGCGGCCACCACATTTTGTCCCGTCCGGCTGCCCACGGCCACGCCGGTGCTCTGGCTGGCGTTCCCGATCGTGACCGTGCCGTTGTTGTGGCCGAAGTTGCCGCAATTGTTGAAATCGAACGCCGCCTGGTTGCCGGCGATCACAGGATCCCCATAGCCGGCTCCTGCATAAGCCAGGGTGTGGGTCCGGGCCAGCCCGCTGCCGTTCCAGCCCGCCACCAGGATCACGTCGCCGGAACCGGCATTCTGGAAGCCGGTGCGCAGGTCGATGCTGCCACCGGTCGCGATGTAGAGGTCGTCCGCCGTGTTGACGGCTCCTGCGGTGCCTTCGATCACCAGATTGACTTGGTTCGCCACCGCGAAGGCGATCTTCCCGGAGGCGAGATTGCCCCCGATCATGGCGCCGGCCCCGTTGAGAGCCTGGTCGGGAAGGCTGATGCCGCCATTGGCCACGATCTGGAAGCCATCGCCTCCCGCGGCATACTGGGCGGCAGTCAATCCCGAGCCGCTGCGGTGGAACACCGCCACATCGCTCCCGCTGGCGATGAGACTGCCCGACGAATAGAGATGCACGCCTCCGGCCCGGTTTCCACCGGAATTCCCCAAGGCATTGCCATGGCCGATCATGGCGTAGGTGTCGGCCCCGCTCCCATCCGTCAGGGTGGTGTTGCCGCCACCGGCCACCACATTGACATGGCCCGACAGGAGACCGTTGGCTCCGGTCCCGCCGTGGCCGATCTGGGCATACTGGCCTGCTCCGGCTCCCGACGCGAGCGTCACTGCCCCGCTGGGGGCCACCGCCGCGACGTCGCCACCGAGGTCTCCGGCCACCCCTCGTCCGCCGTGGCCGATCTGCGTATAGCTGTGGCCGCCCGTGCCCGATGGGCCGAGATCGATTCCGTTGGCCCCGACCACGGCAATCTCTCCCTGCCGGGTCGAAACGGCATCGAGAGAATTCCCTCCGCCCGAGTGGCCGATCGCCGCAAAGCTGTCCGCGGCATTCCCGCCACGCAGCGTCACCGTGCCCGCCTCCGCGAGGACCGCGACATCGCCATGGGCATCGAAGCCCGCGTCCACTCCGTGGTGTCCGATCACGGCGTAGCGCCGTGCCGCCCCCGCCAGGTCCGGTGCCGCGGCATTGCCGTCCAGAAGGATGCTGCCACCCGCCGAAACCACCGAGATGTCCGCCCCGTCCGAAGCGGAGCCGTATTGCAGATTGGAGTTCACCCCGGCGAACGAAGATCCCCCATGCCCGATGGCCGCGTGGGAATCGCTGTTCGCACCGCCGACGAGCGTGATGTTCCCGCCCGCGCTCACATGGATGTCGGAAGCACCGCTCACCCCGCTGGAGTGGGTGAACGTCACGCCAGGACCGACGCCTGTCGGAGCCGCCATGCCATCGAGCTGCAGCATCCAGGCATCGACGGCCACCCCGTCCTCCCGGGGAGTGATCCGCATCGTGTAGGTCTGGCCGGCCGTCAAATTCCAGATCGGAGCACCGTTGTTGTCTCCAGCGTCGTTTTGCTCGAATCCACCTCCGCTATTGTCCCAGACGAAGGTGCTTCCGGCTCCGATTCCGGTTTGCGCGGCGAACTCGTACCAGTCGGCATTGGCGCCGCCGGTGCCGTCCTTGAGCTCGACCACGCTGAAAAACAGGGAATCGCTGCTCCCGTTATAGCCGGTCCAGCGGGGGATCAGGCGGTAGGCGCCGCTCTGGGTGACGGTGAATTTGTATTCGACAGCAGACCCGTTCGGGCCGGTCGAAACGCCGTTGTCCGGAGCCTGGACATAACCCCATCCCCTCACGCTGTTGAACTGGTATGTCGCGCTGGTGTTCTGCTGGTCCACCGATGTCGTGCCTACCGGCAGCGCCACCCAGCCGGTCGCGGAATGGAACATTTCCCCTTCCACCACGACTCGTCCGCCGCTCTCCGTGAATCCTCCGAAACCTCCCACCGCACCCGTAAGCGAATGGCCGATCTGGGCGAAGTTGAAATTCCCCTCCAGCCCCGGCAAGGCTCCGCTGCCGCCACGGATTGCCAGCTCCCCGCCCACGTTCACATCGATCCGGCCGTCGATGAAGCCGTCGGATCCGATGCCTCCGTGGCCGATCAGCGCGTAGGCCAGGTCCGCCGACCCGCCGATGATCGTCAAGTCGCCCGATCCATTGGCGTCGCTGTCGGAATCGATCCTGATCGCACCGCTCTTGTTCCCGTCGGAATCCAGTCCGCCGTGACCGATCTGCGCGAACGAGCCCACCGCCTCCCGGCTGCCGCCAAGCACCGCGACTCCATTCGCTGCCGAGACCACGATGTCGTCCTGAAGCGTCCCGTGAACCCCGACGCCCCCGTGGCCGATCATCGCGTAGGTGTCGTCCTTGCGGGCGGAGCCCTTGACGCTCACCGCGCCGCCGGTGGAGACGACTTCGATCGCGCCGCTCTTGTCGCCGTCCGCCAGGTAGCCGCCGTTTCCGATCTGGGCGTAGTTGTAGTCGGAGCCACCGGCCTCCAGCTCGATACCGCCGGCCGCCGAGACGAAGATGGGAGCGCTCATCGTTCCGCTCGTCCGCCCGCCGCCCAGGCCGATCTGGGCGTAGGCGTTGCTCTTGTCGCCCGCGACCCCCGGGGCGGAGGCGATGTATTGCCCCGCCCAGCCCGCGATCACGCGGATGGCCCCGTTCGTCGACATCACCTGGATGAAATCCGCTGTGTGGTTGCCGTCGGCGTCGAGTCCGCCGTGGCCGATCTGCGCGTAGGTGCCGTCGTTCGTACCCGCCAGCACATCGATGTGGTTCACGGCCGTCGCGGCGATCGAGCCGCTGAAGTTCCCCTTTGCGCCGATTCCGCCGTGGCCGATCTGCTTGTAGGCATTGTCGGGCGTGCCGCCGTCGATGCGGATCTGGTCGCCGGCCGTCACCGCGATGTTCCCTTGGTGGTTCCCGTCGGACTCGTGTCCGCCGTGCCCGACCTGGGCATAGGCGGGCGTGTTGTGGTAGGTGCTGGTGTCGAAGGACGATCCCATGATCCTCACCGATCCGTTGTCGGTCGTGAGCGTGATGTTGCCGGAATGCCCGAGGCCTGCCGCCGGGGCGTCCGCCTGGTAGCCACCATGCCCGATCTGGGCGTAGTTCCACGAGTCCTTGCCGATATGGAGGACGATGTCGCCCGCCGCATCGACCTGAATGGTTCCGCTGTGGCGCCCGTTGCTCCGCAATCCGCCGTTTCCGATCTGGACGAAGGCGAAGCTGTGGCTGGAGGTCGCTCCGCTGAGGCTGCTCCCGTGGAGCAGGACCGAACCCGTTCCGCCCGTCCCCGCCTTCACCGTGACGTCGGCCACGCTTCCGCCATTCGTCGTGTCCACTGCGTCGGCCTCGTAGCCTCCGTTGCCGATCATGGCGTAGGTCCGGTCGCGCGAACCGGAGAACACCTCCACATTCCCGGAGGCGGTCACCGAAACGATGTCTCCCGCGACTCCCTTGTTCCCGTTGGACAGGCTCCCGCCGTGGCCGATCTGTGCGTAGCTGTCCGCTCCGCCTCCCGTCGCGTCCACCTTCGCCGCTCCGCCCTGGGCGGTCACCGCGATCTTGCCGCTCAGGTTGCCGTCGACGTCGTAGCCACCGTGCCCGATCTGGGCGTAGGCATACTGGCCGCCGCCGCTGGCGACCGAGACGCCGCCCGCCACAGTCACGGTGATGTCGTCGCTGCGGTTGCCGTTGATGGCGTATCCGCCATGCCCGATCTGGGCGTTGGTCCCCGTCTGTGTCCCACCCTTCAGGGCCAGATCCCCTCCAAGCACCGTCACGCCGACCGTTCCGCTCATGGCGGTGGCGGCCGTGTTGTCCGTGTAGTCGGCATCCGTGCCGTGGCCGATCGCGACGAAGGAGGAGCTGCCACTGCCACCGGTCATCGACAGCCCTCCGTTCTGCACCTCCACCGTCGTATTTCCGGTGATCGTGGCATTGTTGATGATGTGGCCGCCTCCCCCGATCATGGCGGCGGTTCGGGTGCCGGCCCCACCTCTCATCACGATTCCGTCCGTGGCCGCCGTGCCCTTGGCCAGCACCGTCACATTCCCCGAGATCGAGTTGCCGTCACCGTTGTAGCTGCCGTGCCCGATCTGGGCGGTGGCGCGGTTCCCACCGCCCCCTTGGATGAGTATCCCCCCGGTCCCGGCGTGGACCTCGATATCGCCGGACGAATGTCCGCCCGACATGACGATGCCCCCATGCCCCACCTGGGCGTAGCCATTGGCGCCTCCGCCCGCCGTCAGGGAGACTTTTCCCCGCGTGTTGGTCAGCGAAATGCTGCCGCCCGCGGTGCCCGAACCCCACGAACTGTTGATGCCGGTTCCCCCGTGGCCGATCTGCGCGTAGCTGTTCCCCGTGGAGCCGCCGCCGCCACCCGCCAGAAGGATGTCCTTCGCCCGGTCGATCGTGATCGCGCCGCTCTTGCTGGCGTCCCAATCGTTTCCACCGTGGCCGATCTGGGCGTAGGCGTGGGTCGTGGTCGCGCTGGCGGTGAGTTTCACATCCCCTTCGAAATCGGTGGCGAAGGAAATGTCGATCGTCCCGCCGACGGTGGTGTCCACCGCGTAGCTCCCGCCGTGCCCAACTTGGGCGAAGGCACCGTCGACACCGCCGGCGGTCAGTGTCAGTCCGCCCTCCTTGAGATTCGCGGAAAGGCTGCCGGTCACCGCGCCCGCCGCCGTGGGGGCGAAGCCCAGCTGCGCATAGCGGCCTCCACCGGAGGCGGCGCCCAGAAGCTCGAGCCCGTAGGCCGAAACGTGGGTGAAGCCCGCCTTCGATCCCACCGAGACCCCGGCATTGCTTCCGGAAATGGTGACCGTGCCGTTTCTGGCTCCGTAGCTGGCAAAGGGAAAATCCCCCGGCAGGAACGATCCCGACCCGATCGTGGCGCCGGGATCGTGGGTGGTGCCGTCCCATCCCGCGACCAGCAGGATTCCTCCGCCTCCGTTGTTCTGGATGCTGGAGTAGATGTCGATATCCTGATGGGCCAGCAGCGTCAGCGTGGTGTCGGCGCTCCAGCTCACCCCGGCATTGGCCTCGACGGTGATGGTGCCCGGATCGGAGGCGGACGCATCCGAAGTGGAAATCACCACATTGCCGCCCGCCAACTGCGTGGATAGGGTGGTGTTGTTGATCTGGTTGACGCCGGCGGCTCCGCCCACGATCTGGAAATCCGTCGGATCCAGCAGCAGCGTTCCCGCGCGCCCTCCGCCCGCCGACAGGGTCGACACCGTGCCATCGAAGAGCAGCTCGTTTCTGCCCGACACTTCCACAAAGCCCCCGTTGCCGGCTCCTGCGGCTTCGGCGCTGACGGTTCCCGCAAAGTCGGTCCGGCCGTCCGACCAGAGGATCACCGTGCCGGCATTGCCGTCGCCGGTCGAGTCGGCCCGCAGCGTGGCCCCGTCCGACACCACGAGGCGCTCCGCGTTCCTCACTTCCGCCTCGCGGCCCTGGAACCCGCCGCCCACGCGGACGTTGCCGCCTCCGGCTCCGCCCGACGCATCGACCGAGGCGGCGCTTCCCAGCGAAATCTCCGTTCCCTCGACCACGATATTGCCGCCGCGTCCCACTGCGTTTGAGACGTCGAGGCGACCACCCAGCTCCACGGACTCCGTGGCGGAGATCCTGACATCGCCGCCTTCGGCCCGGATCATCCCATCGACCTTCGCGTAGGCCGCTTCGATGAGGGCTCGCCCTGCGCTGCCCGTCCCGGAGGAGCTCGCCCGGATCGTGCCGGCACTGTCCACCGAGCCACCGGCCCCGCGCAGGTAGACGCGTCCGCCCGAGGTCGCGGTCCCCGTCGCGCGGACCGAGCCCTTGTTGTTGATGGCCAGGGCGTAGAGGTTTCCGTGGGCCTTGAGCTCCACGGCCGCGCCCTCGATGGTGCCGTCGTTGAGGACGCCGGTGCCACCCGCGCCCGCGCCGGTGGCCCGCACGAAGAGGCGTTCGCCGCCCGTGCCGTCATCGGCCTTCAGCAGCACCTCCTCGCCGGCGGCCAGGCCGGCTCGTCCGCCCTCGGAGCGGACCGTGCCCGAGTTGACCACGGTGCGTCCGATGAGGAAGACGTCGCCGCCGATGGCGTTGATGCGTCCGAGGTTGGTGACGCCGCCGCTGGTCGCGGAGCCTTTGAAGGCCAGGTCGGAGCGGGCGAGAAACTCGCCGTCCGCGACGTCGAGGGTGGAGAGGACCAGCCCATGCACGTCGATGGTGCCCCCGGCGCCCACGAGGATGCCGTTCGGGTTGATGACGAAGACGTTGCCGTTGGCCTTGAGGGCGCCGTGGATGGCGGAGGGGTCTCCGCCGGTGACGCGGTTGAGGACGGCGGCGTTGGGGCCGCTCTGCCGGAACTGGGTGGTCTCGCCCGAGGCGATGGAGAAGCTCTCCCAGTGGATGATGGCGTTGCGGCTGCTCTGGCGGATCTGCAGGTTGCCACCGTGCCCCGCGCCGAAGCTGACGTCGCCGTGGACGACCCGACCTCCGTGGGGATTGGCCTGGAGGGGGGAGTCCCAGACGAGCAGTCCGGGCGCGAGGAGGAGAAGGACGACGGCTTGAAAGCGGTGCGAATGTCGCAGGGACGCGACGATACGACCGCTCCCGAGGGGAGCAGGGGGCTTCATTCCAAGTAAGGGGGAGGGTTTTGGAGGACGGGCGGCTCCCGGAGAAGGAGACGTCCGTAGCGGCAACTAAGAGAGGCAGGGATAGGCTGTCCACCCTTTTTTTGCCCTATTGACGGGATGCGAAATCCGAAATCCGAAGCTCGAAATCCGACAGAAGGACCGGCCAGCGGCCTGTCGTCCATTGGTTCCA
>CAYSZN010000110.1:0-8685 GCA_964435425.1 uncultured Akkermansia sp.
GTGACATTCCTGTCGCCCGGCAAGCCCGGCCCGACCAGATGTGCGACAGGAATGTCGCCCCTCCTCGGGCCTTTCCCGGCGGCACCTACCCCACCCACCGGAAATCGACCGCCTTCTCGATCTCCGGATGGAGGCTGAGGAAGACGGGGCAGCCCATCGCGGCGCGCTCGATGGCCTCGCGCTTCGGATGGTCCGCGGGGAGGGGAATGGAGAGCTCCACCGTCAGCCTGGCGATGCGCCGGGGCAGATCGGTGGTCATCTCCTTGAGGATGCGCGCCTTGGTGCCGGTCAGATCGATTCCGTTCCGCTCGGCGTAGATGCCCATGATCGTCATCATGCAGGTGCCGAGGGAGGTCGCGGCGAGGTCGGTGGGGGAGAAGCGCTCTCCCTTGCCGTGGTTGTCGACGGGGGCGTCGGTCTCGAGCGTCGAGCCCGAGGGGCCGTGCGTGGCGGAACAGCGGAGGTTCCCTTCGTAGGTGGCGTGGATTTCGACCATGGCGTAGACGGTGGGCGATAGTGGTGGATTTGTCAGGGCAGGCTCTTGATGACGCGGCCGGTCAGCTCTCCCTTCAGCGTCATGCCGAGGTCGGTGAACTCGGCGGCGATGACCTCGAGGTTCTTCGCGAAGCGGGCCTTTTCGGTGGCGGTGACCTTCACCCCGAGGACCGAGGCCTCGTCGTGGAAGTCTCCCTCGATGTGGACCTCGCGACCGGACAGGGCGACGGGAACGGTCGTGACGGGAACCCTCCACGACAGGGTTCCCTTCGTGAAGTAGAAGGTGGGTTCGGCGGGCGCCGTGTCGACGATGGCATCGGCGGCCCTGAGATGGACCACCTTGTAGCCCTTCGACACGAAGCGACCGGGACCGAAGTAGATGATCGCGGCGGCTCCGGCGACGAGAAGGAGGACGAGGACAAGCAGCGTTCCGCCGAGGCAGCCGCCGCAGCCGCCCTGCCTCCGCTTCAGCGGAGGATAGGTATCGGTGGGATGGCTGCGCGTCTTCTTCTTCTTTTTCCTCCCCTTCGGTTCGTCGTCCTGGGCCCCGTAGGTCGCGCCAGCCAGGCGGGGATCCTTCAGATCGGGACGTGGAGGCGGAGGCGCGGGGACGTCCGGGGGTAGACCTCGGTTCGGCTCGGAGGGGAGGGGATCGCTCATCGCTGTGTCGGCAAGGTTCCTGCTCACTAGGTCAAAATATCCTGCGGTTCAAGGCGAAATGGAGGGCCGGGGCGACTCGTCTTGTCAGCCGCCGCGACGTATGGAAGGGTGTCCAGCCTCTCCCGATGAACGACTCCGCCCCGCGCACCGAAGCCTCCTCCGACCATTGGCTCCGCCGCTATTTCCTCACCGGTCTGGTCGCGATCATTCCTCTGTGGATCACCTGGTTCGTGCTCTCCTTCCTGTTCAGGGCCCTGTCCGAGATCGGCATGCCTCTGTTCAAGGCGCTCGCGAGAGTCGTCGGTCCCGACTATCCCCTCGTCGTGAGGATCCTCGACAGCCGGATGACGCTCTCTCTCGTCGGGGTCGCCCTTGTCCTCGGCATTCTCGTCTTTCTCGGCTGGTTCACGACGAACGTGGTGGGCCGCCGTCTCTTCCAGTTCTTCGAGGCCCTCTTCCACCGCATCCCCTTCGTGAAGACGATCTACGGATCGGTGAAGAAGCTCATCGCCGTGCTCGGCGACAAGCCTAAGGGGGACGTGCAGCGGGTCGTCCTCATCAGCTTCCCGTCGCCGGAGATGAAGACCGTCGGCTTCGTCACCCGGATGCTCCGCGACACCGTCACCGGGCGCGAGCTGGCCGCCGTCTACGTGCCGACGACGCCGAATCCGACCTCGGGCTACCTCGAAATCGTGCCGGTCGAGAACATCGTCTCCACCGACTGGACGATGGACGAGGCGATGGCCTTCGTCGTCTCCGGCGGAGCGATCGCGCCGGAGACGGTCACCTACAGTCCGTCTTCTGCCATAGTCTCCACCCGAGCCATCCCGCCGTCAGAGTCAGGCCGAGCGTGATGCCCCACCACATCCCCGGCGCGCCGAGGCCGAGGGGGAAGGCGAGCCACGCGCCGACCGGGATCGAGACCGCCCAGTAGGCGAAGGCCGCCGTCCACGCCGGGGCGGCGACGTCGTTCAATCCGCGGAGCGCACCCACCGAAAGGATCTGCATCGTGTCGGAGAACTGGAAGGCGGCCGAAACGAGGAGCAGCGCCGTGGCGATGGCGAGTGTTTCCGGATCGTGGAGGAACCACCCGGCGATGGTCCCCGGAAAGGCGAGCACCGCCGAGGCGCTGAAGACGGTGAAGAGAGCGCCGAGGAGCCAGCCGCTCACGACGATGGGGCGGAGACGGTGCAGGGCTTTCGCTCCCCAGGCCTCGCCGACGCGCACGGTCAGGGCCATGGACAGCCCGAGCGGCACCATGAAGACCGTGGCCGCGCAGGTGATCGCGACTTGGTGCGAGGCGAGGGCTTCCTTGCTGATCCGTCCGATCAGGATCGTGGCCGCGACGAAGGCGCTGACTTCGGCGAGGAGCTGGAGGCTCGCAGGCAGTCCGATCTTCACGAGCGAGCGGATCGAGGGGCCGTGCGGTCGCTTGAACCAATGCTGCGGGATCCACGCGCGGAGCGTGGACGAGCGCCGGCACCAGAGGATCAGCCCGGCGAGCGTCGCGAGGCGGGCGATGAGAGTGGCGATGGCGGCTCCCTCCAGTCCCAGCGCCGGAGCGCCGAGGTTTCCATAGATGAGGATCCAGTTGAGCAGCACGTTCAGTGCGACGCCGCCCATGAGAATGCAGAAGGGCGGCCACGGATGGTTCATCGCGTCGGAGTGGTTCTTGACCGCCATCGATCCGATCGCGGGAATCATCGAGATGGAGGAGAGGAGGAAGTAGCGCCCTGCCGCGGCCGAGACCTCGGGATCCTGCCCGAAGAGGTGGAGGAAGGGAGTCGTGGCCAGGGCGACGGCGACGGTGAAGAGTCCCACGACGAGGGCGATGAAGAGCCCGTTGCGGAGCGCCTCCCGCGCCATGGGGGGATCGCCCGCGCCGCGCGCCTGCGAGACGCGGATGGAGACGGCCATGGTCATGCCGATGCCCAGCATCAGCGGCAGGTAGAGGATCGTGTTCGCAAAAGTCGCCGCCGCGAGCGGCACGACGCCGAGCCGTCCGATCATCAGCGTGTCGGAGAGTCCGATCAGCATCTGGCCGAGATGCCCGGCGATGAGTGGGACTGCGAGCCGGACCGTGGCGCCGCCTTCGTCGAGAAGATTGGCTTTGGATAGGGAAGACATGAAAGAGAAGGGAGAATTTCGTTTCCGGCGGGAACGAAAAAGCCCGCCGGGGTTGAGCGTGGCGGGCTGGGAAGACGAGAGCTGGGAAAGATGGGGAAGCTCAGAATCGACGCATGCGCCCGCCGCACGGCATCGCGACGGATGCCATGGGAAAGAAGTGGCGCTTGCGGGAGATCATGGCCTTTGCGATAAGCCGGAAAGCGAGGCGTGTCAAATGGGGGCGGGCCTGCGGCGGTGGCCCGAAGCTCCGTCGTGCCAGGTGGCGTGATCCGCCGTCTGGCGGAAGGGTCGCCTCTTCCGCTACCATTCTACTCCTCGTTGTCGTTGTAGATCTCGAGGCGAAGCAACCCCACGCCTTCCGCGAAGGCCGCATCGAGACAGAGGTCCCCGTCGCGGAAATGGATCTCGAATTCACCGTCGTCGAAGGCCTTGCCCTTCTCTCCGGGGCCGAAGAGAGCGGTCAATTGCTCTGCCGTCGTCCCGGCGTCGAGGACCGCTCCGGCGGGTTCGACGAGGGGTTTTGCGCAAATGAGATCCGGCTGCGGCATGTCCGGCTCCTGGGCGAGAAACAGGGTGAACTGCCGGACCAGACCACGCCCGATCTCGACCTCGAGACCGAGCGAGGGGTAGGAGAGGTGGAGCAGGTTCTTGCCGGGCGCCCTGAACCGTTCGCAGGGGCCGAAGGGAACGAGCGAGTCGGCCGGTGCGGGCAGGGGGATGCCGCAGAGGGTGCGGGTGGAGGTGCTCCAGACGAGCCGGGGTGGGACAAGGTGTTTGGGAAACGCCGCGGTCGGGTCCGCGGGCTTCAGGCCGAGGAGCTTTCCAAGAAATGTCATGGGCTGGGAGAGAGATGCTGGCCGGAGCCGCCCGCGGTTTCCGGCCCTGAAACAAAAAACCCTGCCGGGAGGATGCCCAACAGGGTTTCGCGCACGACCCGACAGGGTCGGATGCCGGGCGGCGGTCAGCCTTGGGCCTTGTCGTCGCGGGTCTTCAGATTCGTCGCGGCCTTGCCGATGCGGTCGCGGAGGTAGTTCAGTTTGGCGCGGCGGACCTTGCCCTTCTTGAGCACCTCGATCTTCGCCGTCTTGGGGGAGTGGAGCTGGAAGGCGCGCTCGACGCCCTCGCCGTTCGAGATCTTGCGGACGGTGAAGGCCTGGTTGATGCCGGAGCCGCTGCGTCCGATGACGATGCCCTTGTAGATCTGGATGCGCTCCTTTCCGCCTTCGACGACGCGGGTGTGGACGTTGACGGTGTCGCCGGGACGGAAGTCCGGGACATCGGTCTTCATCTGTTCGCGTTCGATTTTGTTGATCACATTCATGGCAGTCTCAAGGGTGGAATCGTCCGCGCGGCGGTCGTGGCGCGGAGGGCGGGAATACTGCCCCACATCCTCGCCCAAATCAACGGATTTCCCGAATATTTTTTGTTGCGCGATTCCACTTTCCTGCCTACTGTCCCGCTCGCCAGCCGGGCGGCTGTGGAAGTTCCCTTCCCAAGCAGCCCGTCGTACCGTAGGAGCGGTAGTTCAGTTGGTTAGAACGCCGCCCTGTCACGGCGGAGGTCGCGGGTTCGAGTCCCGTCCGCTCCGCCACTCCGCGAAGTCCGCGAGTGGTCGATGTCCGAGGAATCCGAAATTCCCGTTGGGACTGTCCCGAATCGTCGGGTGTCGCGAAGAGGCGAGCCATGCGCGTGCCTTCCTTTTGGCTCTTGTCAGGATGGGACTGGCTCGATTTCTGGAAAAAAGCGGTTGCGGGGGAGCGATTCCGAAACGAACGTAGCCGTCCGGTCGCCCATCGCATTTTTCAAATCGCGGGATGGAGCAGTCTGGTAGCTCGTCAGGCTCATAACCTGAAGGCCGCAGGTTCAAATCCTGCTCCCGCAACTCTTTCGGAAGGCCCTGAATCCCTGAGGTTCAGGGCCTTCCTGCGTTCCGGGGAAAAGGCGCCGGCAGGCGTGGATGGGATCGTTCTTGACCATTCCTGCCCTTTCGTGCCATGCTTCCAGTCACTGACCGGTCACTGGATTTGGTCACGCTGTTCTCGAACTACCGCCGCCGGGTGTCGGGGCAGGAGACGGAATGGTTCTGGAGGATCGGGTCAACGGTCGGTGGATATCTCGGCGGAGACGAGGAGCAGGAGGCTCAATGTGCGGGTTCCGCCGTCGATGGTCTTGAGCCCGAGGGTCTCGCCGGTCGCGATGTAGTCGGCCTTGATGATCTCTCGGTCGGCGACGGCGAAGCCGGGCTCTCCCTTGAGGAATAGAAGGGTGTCGCCCTCTTCGGCACGGGCGCGTCGTCCCGTGATCTCCGCTACCAGACCCGTTAAGACCTGGTGTCCGCACCGGATGCAGACGCCGACGATGCGGAGCTAGGCAAGATGCCCCATGGGACGAATGGGACCTATGGATTTTTCCAAAAACCGGCGATGTGGCGAAAAAGGGGATTGCCGGGTGGAATTATTTAAGCTATCTGAAATACCATGATTCGCCCTACCGCTTCGCTGTGCCTCTTCCCTGCGCTTCTTCTGGCTGCCTGCGAGACGGTGGAGTCGACCAAGCCCCGGTATCTTAGCTCGACGCGCTACTTGAAGGAGGAGGCCGGGGGAATGGGGAACAAGGCGCTGGTGCGGCAGAGCGACCCGGCCTCGCTGAAGCGGTACACCAAGGTGATGATCGAGGATGTCCGGGTGGTCCATCCGAAGACGGCAGAGACACCGACGACGAAGGCGTCGCGCGAGGAGGCGGAGCGCCTCGCGGAGCGCTTCGAGGAGATCCTGCGCGAGGAGCTGCGGCCGCATTATCAGATCGCGAACCGGCGCAGCCGCAACACTCTGGTGGTGAAGGCGACGCTGACCGACCTGCAGCCGAGCAAGCCGGGGGTGTTCGTCTTCAACTATCTGCCCTACGCGGCGGCGGTGACGACGGGCGTCTCCCTCGCGACGGGCAAGACGCCGGGGGCCGGCAGCACGACGGTGGAGGCGGAGGTGGTCGATGCCTACTCGCGTCGCCAGGTCTATGCGATCGTCGACCAGTTCAAGGGCAGCAAGTTCCAGCCCGCCGGGGTCGAGCGATGGGGACAGACGGAGGCGGCGATGCGCACCTGGAGCCGCAAGATCCGGATGGGCATTCAGGGAGCAGCTCCGTCGAGCACGACGTCGGCAGCGACGAAGCGGTCGAGCACGGTGCCGACAGCGACGAAGAGGACGGCTACGAACGCGAAGGAGACGGGACGTCCGGGCCTTCTGCAGCGTTCGAAGGAAAAGAAGGGCTGACCTTCCGAGCCTCACAAAACGATTCGACACGACTCTTCCATGGCGACTTCCGGCAGCGACCCCGCGTTTCCAGTCCCGAGTTTCTCTCCAGAGGGGGGCGAGGGGTGGCAGGCGACCGGCTTGACCAAGCGCGAGTATTTCGCGGTCCACCTCTTCGAGGGGGTCATCGCGAAGCTGAGCGTGAACTGTACGTTGCAGGACAAGGCGAACTACGCGGTCGAGGCCGCCGATGCGCTCTGTCGGGCGCTTTCGGCGGGGGAGTGAGGGAGTCGGGAGGAGCGCGGACACTTCTGTCCGCTGCGGAGCTTATCCGCCCGAGGCTCTGACGGGACTTGGAAAGTCCCGCTCCTTAGGGCTGGCCTCTTACTCTTTACTCTTACTCCCCGGCTCTGAGTAAGGAGTAGGGAGTAAGAGTAAGATCGAAGAGCGGGCACTGCCCGCCCCTCTCACTAAAAACGACTCACTCGCCGTTCTTCAGGACCCAGCGGAGTTCGGAGGCGAGGCGTTCGGCGGTGTAGGGCTTGGGCAGGATGCCGGAGAAGCCGTGGTCGAGGGCGGCGTTGCGCGCGTTCTGCTCGAGGTAGCCGCTGCTGACGATGACTTTGGCGGCGTCGTCGATCTGTTTGATCGCGAGGGTGGCCTCGAGCCCGGAGATGCCGCCGGGCAGGGCGAGGTCCATGACCACGGCATCGTAGGGGGCTCCCGCGGCGTGGGCCTGGCGGTAGAGCTCGACGGCCTCTTCGCCGCTGGTCGCGGCGTCGGCCTCGTAGCCGAGCCGCCGGATGATGGTCGAGGCGAGGATCTGCATGGTCTGCTCGTCGTCGACCACGAGGATGCGGGCGGCGGGAGGGGCAACGGGAGCGGCGGTATCGGTGAGGGTTCCGGTGGCGTTCATGTCGGGGAAGGGGTCAATAGGCGGTGTAGCTGACTTTCTGGATCTCGTCGAGGGTGGTGTTTCCGGCGAGGACGTGGATGAGGCCCTCCTGGTAGAGGGTCTGGAAGCCGGTCTTCCGGGCGGCGGCGCGCAGCTCGGTCTGGGTCGCCTGCCGTTCGACGAGGTCGGCGAGCTCGGTGTTCATCTCCGTCATCTCCATCAGGGCGACGCGGCCGGAGTAGCCGGTGCCGGAGCACTCGCCGCAGCCGGAGGCGATGAAGATGGGCGTGTCCTCCTTCTCGAGGGGCAGGCCCTGCCGGGCGAAGAGCTCGCGGATCTGCGGGGTGGGGGAGAAGGGGCGCTTGCAGTAGTTGCAGAGCCTGCGGACGAGTCGCTGGGCCTGCGACATGGCGAGCGAGTCGGCGACGAGATGGGGCTCGACGCCCATGGAGAGGAGCCGCGAGACGGCGCGCAGCGAGTCGTTGGCGTGCAGGGTGGTGAGGACGAGGTGTCCGGTGAGGGAGGCGTTGATCGCGGAGGTGGCGGTCTCGGTGTCGCGGCACTCGCCGATGAGGATGACATCGGGGTCGGAGCGCAGCAGGGCGCGCAGGCCGGTGGCGAAGGTGAGGTCGTGGGTGGGATCGGTCTGGGTCTGGTTGATGCCCTCGATCTCGTATTCGATGGGGTCCTCGATGGTGTGGATGTTGACGCCCTCGTCGTTGACGGAGTTGATGAGGGCGTAGAGGGTCGTGGTCTTGCCGGATCCGGTCGGGCCGGTGATGAGGACGAGGCCCTGGTCGCGGCTCATGACGCGCTTCACGATCAGGCTCTGGCGCTTCGAGAAGTTGAGCTGCGAGAGCTCCTTCATGCCGTCCTGCTTGTCGAGGAAGCGCATGATCATCTTCTGCATCTCGTTGCGGCAGGGCACGGCGGCGACGCGGACGTCGATGCGGCGGCGGCCGATGGAGAGGCCGAAGCGCCCGTCGAGGGCCTCCTGCCTCGACTGGTTCATGTTCGAGTAGTTCTTCAGGATGGCGACGAAGCGCTGCATCATCTCCTGCGGCGCGGTGTAGAGGACGCGCAGCTTGCCGTCGATGCGGGCGCGGAAGCGCGCCACGTTGTAGTATTTCTCGAGGTGGAGGTCGGAGGCCCGGCTGGCGATGGCGGTGTAGAGGACCCAGTGCACGAGCTCCTCGGGGCCGTGGTTGAGGTTCTGCGGGTTGATCGAGGCCATGTCGTCATCGAGCCCGACGACATGGC
>CAYSZN010000111.1:0-8684 GCA_964435425.1 uncultured Akkermansia sp.
TAGACGATGGCGCGGTCGTTCATCCAGGAGCCGAAGACGGCCCCGGCGGCTCCGCGGAGCTGCTCCCACACGTCGTTGGGGAAGCCCTTGCCGGTGCGCTCCTTGACGAGGTCCTTGAAGCGCTTCACCAGTTCCTTCTGGTCATCGGCGGTCAGGTCGCTGTCGATGATGTCCTTGCCGTATTTCTCGTGCTTGAAGCCCTCGATGACGACTTCGAAGGGCTCGTGGTCCTCGCCTTCGCGCTTCTGCACGCCGAGGACGACGTCGCCGTACATCTGGATGAAGCGGCGGTAGCAGTCCCAGGCGAAGCGCTCGTTGTTCGTGGCCTTGACGAGGGCCTCGACGGTCTGGTCGTTGAGGCCGAGGTTGAGGACGGTGTCCATCATGCCGGGCATGGAGTCGCGCGCGCCGGAACGGACGGCGACGAGGAGGGGCTGTCCGGCGGTGCCGCCGAATTTCGCGCCCATGATCTTCTCCATGTTGGCGACGCCTGCCTCCATCTGCTTTTGCAGCGACTCGGGATAGGTGCGCTTGTTGGCGTAGTAGTAGGTGCAGACATCCGTCGAGACGGTGAAGCCGGGAGGCACGGGCAGGCCGATGAGAGTCATCTCGGCGAGGTTCGCGCCCTTGCCGCCGAGCAGCGCCTTCTGCGACCCGTTGCCGTCGGCCTTGCCGGCGCCCCAGGTGTAGACGTATTTCACGGCCTTGCCTGCGGCCTTCTTGGCGGGGGCTGCTTTCTTCGCGGCGGGCTGCTTTGCTGCGGGTTTCTTGGCGGCGGATTTGGTGGCTGCTTTTTTTGCCATGGTTTTTTGTTTTGGATCCAGGTGGTTTGGTCTTGAGAGAAAGCGCAGAAAGGCGAAGGCAAAAGCGGCCCCCGGGGGAAAGGAGGGACGGGCTGCGACCGTTGCGGGGGATGAACGGAGAGGGACAGCCTCGACGCCGAGGCGCGCAACTGTAAGCGATGGGGGCAAGGTGTCAACGCGGAAGGCCGAATGGGCCTTCGGGCGTTGGCACATGGATCGGGAGTCGCGCGTGGGCAGACTCGAAGTCGGCTTCCCTGGCTCTGCCGGAAGGAACCGCTACGGATGATGGACCGACTGGCGGAAGCGCCGGGTCACCTCGCCTTGGGCGGCGTTGCCACCGCGATGCTCTCGCCGGGTTTGCTACGACGCACGATTAGGCGACCTGAATGGGCTGGAGCGAGAGGCCATGCAGGAAATCGGTGAAGCGACGTCGGAAATCATCTGGGAAATCCTCGGAACAGGTCACGAACACCCAATACCGCTCAGCGGTGCCTTTGACCGAACGGCCATCTGGCAAAGGAATGCGGAAAAGAATCTTCGGGCCACGCTCTTGTATGTCCCGAACAGCAATGCGAAGAGCACTTTGTGCTCCGTCGGCCCCATCAAGGGCCTTTTCTCGCAAGCCCTCGTAAGTTTCCCACAGACCGTCGCGGCTATTATCCTCGATGATTTCTGGAAAAGATACGCGCATCCGGCACATCACTTGGATCGGATCGAAGCATCCGACGCCTTCGGAAAGATGGTCAATGCGTGCGCCGATCTTAAATGTGCGACCCAAGCTCATCGATCTGACCGTATCACGGAGCATGTTTGGTCGTCCAATTATTAATGGGGCACTGAAACAGGTTCCTTCCCTTGGTTCCGGTGTCTCGTCTTTGGATTACGACGGATGATGGACCGACTGCCGGAAGCGTCGGGTCACCATGCCCTGGGCCGGGCTGAAGAGCCAGGCGAGGAGGAAGAGCAGGCCCGAGGCGAGGGCGATCATGCCGGAGGAGGTGGTGCTGTCGAAACCGAACCATCCCGGCACGACGAGCGCTCCGAGGTGGCCGGCGATGGCGGCGAGGATGGCGGCGACGGCGCTGAGGATCAGCATCCGCAGAAGATCGTGGGTCAAAAGGAGGGCGGTCGCCGGAGGGACGATGAGCATGGCGATGACGATGATGCTCCCGACCGATTCGAAGGCGGCCACGGTGGTGACCGCGACGAGGGTCATGAGGAGGTAGTGAAGGAGCTGCGGGGAGAAGCCGAGGGTGCCAGCGAGATCGGAGTCGAAGGCGCTCAGCTTGAGTTCCTTGTAGAGCACGGCGATGAAGGCCAGGTTCACGAGGAGGACGGCCCCGTTGACGAGGGCGGCGCGGGGGATGTCGAGACCGCCGATTCCGACGGTGTCGAGCGGCGTCAGTTCGATCGCTCCGTAGAGGACGCAGCCGGGATCGAGGTCGACGTGGTCCGCGGCCTGCCGGATGAGGAGCAGCCCGATCGCGAAGAGGGTCGTGAAGACGATGCCCATGGCCGCGCCGCGGTCGACGTTGCCGAAGCGCATGATCCATTGCGTGAACAGCGCGGTGAGGACGCCCGCGAGGGCGGCCCCGAGGAACATCGGCACGCTGGCCCGCGTGCCGGTGACGAGAAAGGCGATGGCGAGTCCCGGCAGGACGGCGTGGCTGATGGCGTCGCCCATCATGCTCATCTTCCGCAGCACCAGAAAGCAGCCGGGCAGGGCGCAGGCCACGGCGCAGAGGGCTCCGGTGACGACGATCCAGGTGTCGAAGGAGGTCCAGTTCATGCGGGATGGAGGGGATGCGGACTGGGCGGGACGGGTGGATCGTGGGGGGCTCCCTGGAGCTTCGTCTCGAGCTCGCGGACGAGCTCCGCGCCCAGGATGTGCTCGACCCGGTCGGCGTCGCGGTCGACGTGGCTCGGCGCGATGTCGGCGTATTGGATGAGGTAGGTCTCCCAGAGTCGGTGGTTGCGCGTGGTGCGCGCGGCTTCGCCGAAACCGGATTCCGAGAGGCGGAGACGGCCGGGGGAGGCGGTTTCGAGATGGTCTTCGCGGCGTGCCACGCGCAGGATGCGCCGGAGCTGGCGGGGTGTCCAGGAGCGCTTGGCCAACAGGGCGAGGTAGGGGAAGGAACGGTTGGTGACCGGACCGCCGGCGGCCTGCTCCTCGAGGATCTCGTAGGCGGCCCGGAGGAGGTGCTGGCGGTCCTCCTTGCGGCGGAGGGCGGTGTGGTTGAGGAGGCGGGGGAGGACGCCGCGCTCGGGTGCGAAGAGCATGCTCATGAGAAAGAGGGCCGCCGCGACGAGGACGATGACGGCTCCGGCGGGCAGTTGAGGGGTGAGGGCGCTGATCGACGCCCCGAGCCAGCCGCTGACCCCGCCGATGAGCGCGGAGATGAGGAGCATGGGCAGGAGCCGCTGCGTCCAGAAGCGCGCCGCCGTCGGTGGGGTGATGAGGAAGGCAATCACGAGGATGAGCCCGACGGCTTGCAGTCCGATCACGGTCACGGCGGTGACGAGGCTGAGGAGGAGCACGTCGAGGAACAGCGTCGGCCAGCCCTGCGAGGCGGCGTAGCCGTCATCGAAGCAGAGGAGGAGGAACTCCTTCAAAAAGAGCAGCGAGACGAGCGAGGCGGCTCCCGCGACGAGGGCGATGAGAAGGAAGTCGCTCTGCACCATTCCGGCGGTTTTGCCGTAGATGAAGGACTCCAGCCCTGCGGCGCTCGCTCCCGGCAGGCTCTGGACCATGCTCAGGCAGGCCACGCCGACGCCGAAGAAGACGGAGAGGACGAAACCCATCGCGACATCGTCTCGGAGGCGCGTCGTGTTGCGGATGAGGAGCATCGTCGCGATGCCCGCCACCCCCGATAGGGTCGCGCCGAGGAGGAGACCGGGTAGCGACTTCCCGCTGCCACCCAGCGAGACCATGACGGCGAAGGCGATGGCGATGCCGGGCAGGGTGGCGTGGGAGAGGGCATCGCCCATGAGGGAGCGCTTCCGCAGGAGGAGGAAGGAGCCGACCAGCCCGGCGGCGATGCCGAGGAGGGTCGTGCCGAGGACGACGAGGCGGGTGTTGTAGTTCCGCAGCAGCAGCACCTCGAGGATGTCGGAGTAGTCCGGCATGGGTTAGTTCCAATTCGTTATGCTGCTCGGCGCCATGTTGGCGGAATGTAGCATGGGCATCTTGCCCATGCCTTCGACGGGGACGATATGGAGGAACGGGAGCAACCCCGCCGACCGGACGGAGATGAAAGGCACAGGTCGCAACAGCGAACGGATCGCCGAGGGACTTCGGCGTTCAAGCGGGATGCATGGGCAAGATGCCCATGCTACATGTCTCCGCTGTCCGTTTTCCCGGAGAATATCCAAAATCCGAAAATCTGATGCGGGAAAGTATATATTTGGATTTTGACCACGAATGCCATCACCCATTTTCACGAATGGATGGCATTGGGCCGGCGGAAAATTCGCGCTCATTCGTGCCAATTCGTGGTTCTTCAACAAAGCAGGCTCAATGCGGGGTGGAGCGCAGCGCCTCGGCGGCTTTTTCGAGGAGGCTGAGCTTGCCGCCGTAGGTCTTCTGCAAGTTCTCGCGGGTGAAGGTCTCCGCCGCCGGCCCGGCGGCGACGATGCGCATGTTGATGAGGACGATCCAGTCGAAGTAGGTCGTGACGGTGGCGAGGTCGTGGTGGACGACGAGGCAGGTCTTGCCCTCGCCGGAGAGGTGGCGGAGCAGTTCGACGATGGCCTGTTCGGTCGCGGCATCGACGGCGGCGAAGGGCTCGTCCATCAGGTAGAGGTCGGCGTCCTGCATCAGGGCGCGGGCGAGGAAGACGCGCTGCTGCTGTCCGCCGGAGAGCTGGCTGATCTGGCGCTGGGCGAGGTGGGCGATGCCGACTTGCTCCAGCGCCTCCATCGCCCGCGCCGTCTCCGCCTTGGTGACGCGGCGGAACCAGCCGAGGCGGCGGTAGGCGCCCATGGCGACGACGTCGAGGGCGTTCACGGGGAAGTCCCAATCGACGCTCTCGCGCTGGGGCACGTAGGCGACGCGATGGCGCTGCTGCCGGTAGGGTTTGCCGTAGATGCCGATCTCGCCGGAGGCCTTCGGGATCAGGTCGAGGCAGGCCTTGAGCAGGGTGCTCTTCCCGGCCCCGTTCGGACCGACGATGCCCACCAGCTTGCCCTCCGGGATGTTGAGATCGATGTCCCAGAGGACCGGCTTGCGGTGGTAGGCGACGGTCAGGTCGTGGATGGCGAGGGGGGCGGTTTCCGGGTGGTCGGATGGATCGCCCCCGGTGGCGCCGCCCCGGGGCGGCATCGACTTCAACCTCGTTTTGCTCATCTGCGGAATGAAAGCGAGAACTGGGACCGGCTCAATCTCAAAAGCGTTTCGTGAAGCCTCCGAACAGGCCGATGTCCTCGGCCGCGTCGTTGAGTCCGACCTGCACCCCGCAGTCGAGGACGAGATCCTCGCTCAGGCTCAAGGTGAGGCCGCCCGCGAAGTAGGCCTGGTAGGGCGAGGGGCCGGCCACGCCGATGTATTCGGTGAACATCCCGAGGCGGTCGGTGAGGTCGAAGCCGAGCACGGCGGAGTGGACGAACTCCGCGTCATGGTCGCCGGTGGCGTCATCATAGACCGCGTCGATCTCGGCCATCAAGCCGAGCCCGATCCCGTCGGCGAGGTCGGTGGAGAAGGGGAGAATGAGGCCGCCCTCGGCTTTGCCGTTGCTCAGCGCGGTGCCGGTGGGGATCTTTACGAAGGGGAAGAGGGCGAAGGCCGAGTCGCCGCCGTCGTTGCCCCAGAGGTTGTGCTTCAGCCGCAGGGTGACGTCGCCGAAGCCCTCGTCACCCCCTCCGGCCGCGGGATTCTCGCGGATGTAGGAGTCGAAGACGAACTGGAGGTCGGTGTCGTGGGTGAGGCCGACCTTCAGGTTCGTCGCCATGACGGTGAAGGTCTCGTCGCCCCGGTCGCGCCGCCAGTCGAGGTAGCTCGCCTCGACCACCCAGACACCCGCATCGACGGTGATCGGGCTTTCGGTGGTGTCGGGGCGGTCGGGGGACAGCTCCCGCCACAGCTCGCGGGGAGTGGGGTGGAAGAGGTGGTACCGGGACTTGTCCGCGAGGGCGGTCTCCGCCACGGATTTCGGGTCGCCCGCCTGGGCGGGGATCGTCGCGAGGGCGAGGATCGCGCCCGCAGCGAGGGCGAGGGATTTGGGGGAAGTGGTCGTCATTTGGTGGTGATGTCAGGGGATCGTGTCGCGCTTTGAAAGGGACGCGCAAGGCCTCCTCTCGCGGACAGGGCCTGAAGAGGGTGCGTTGCTCGAAGGAAGAGGGTCTTTTGTCCTGCCGGAGGGCGATCAGTGGGAGCGCTTGCCCTTGAGGCCCTTCTCCGGAGCCGTCCCGCCGAGCGCTCGCGCGATGGTGGTGACGTTGTGGTCGATCATGCCGACGTAGGTCCCTTCATAGGTGCCGGTGGGCCCCATCGCGTCAGAGAAGAGCTCGCCGCCGATGGAGACCTTGTGGCCTTTGGCGGCGGCTCCTTCCAGGAGGGCCTTGACGTTCTTGTCGGAGACGGAGCTCTCCACGAAGACAGCGGGGATCTTCCGCTCGACGAGGAAGGCGACGAGATTCTCGATGTCCTTCACCCCGGCCTCGGATTCGGTGCTCATGCCCTGGATGCCGCGCACCTCGATGCCGTAGGCACGGGAGAGGTAGTTGAAGGCATCGTGGGCGGTGACGAGCACACGCCGCTCCGCCGGGATGGAGGCGATCACCTCCTTGGCGTAGGCGTCGAGCTTCTCGAGCTCCGCCTTGTAGCCGGCGGCGTTGGCGGCATAGACCGAAGCGCCGTCCGGGTCGTAGTCGGAGAGCCCTTTCGCGACGACGTCCACGGCGCGGATCCAGCCCTTCACGTCCATCCAGACGTGGGGGTCGTAGTGCTCCCCTTCGTCGGTCATCACGTAGCCGCCTTGCTCCAGGATCTCCTCGGTCACGGCGTAGACCGGCTTCCCGGAGCGGGCCACGCGGACGAGCACGTCGCCCATCTTGCCCTCGAGCATGAGTCCGTTGTAGAAGATGACGTCGGCGGCCTGGAGCGCCTTGATGTCCGGGACGGTCGGCTTGTAGAGGTGGGGATCGACCCCTTCGCCGATGATGCCGGTGGCTTCGGCGCGGTCCCCGGCGACGTTTTTCACGATGTCGGCGATCATCCCGACGGTGGAGACGGCGCGGTATTTGCCGTCCGCGGCGTGGGCGGTGCCGGAGGCTCCGGCAAGGGGCAGCAGGAGGGAGGCGGCGAGAAGGGTTCGGGTGAAGAAACGTCGGTTCGTCATGGTGATGAGGGATGGATATTGAGGTGAAAAGGAAATTAGTTTGATGACTCAAGATGAATCTTTATCTTGAATGGTCAAGATAAAAAATTAGATTGATGGTGAAAAGCGGAGCCGGTAGGTTTGCGCCATGCCGTCCAGCACCGTCGAGAACTACTTGAAGGCCATCCTCCACCTCCAGGGCGAGGGGAGGGGCAGCACCACGGTCGGCGAGATCGCGCGGGTGCTGGAGGTGACGCCGGGCACGGTCACGACCATGATGCGCCATCTCAAGGAGCGCGGCTTGGTCGCCTACGAACCCCGCCGCGGCCTCGCCCTGAAACCGCGCGGCGTGGCCGAGGCGATGAAGGTGGTGCGGCGTCACCGGCTCATCGAGCTGTTCCTCGTGGAGGTGATGGGCTTGGACTGGTCCGAGGTCCACGAGGAGGCGGAAATTCTGGAGCACGCCATCTCCGACCGGCTCCTCGACCGCATCGACGAGATGCTGGGCAACCCCACGCACGATCCGCACGGCGATCCGATCCCCGACCGGCGCGGGATCGTGGCGAAGGACCGCGCCGTGCCCCTCGGTGAGGCGGGCGCGGGCCGCTACCGGGTCGTGCGGGTCTCCGACGGGGACTCCGCCCTGCTCGGCTGGCTGAACGAGAAGGGGTTCCGGATCGGCGAGGAGATCGAGCTCTCCCATCCCGACCGGGTCGCGGGCGTGCTGGAGCTGTCGCGGAGCGAAGGTGGCAGCCTGCAATTGGGAGCCGAGGCGGCCGGACAGGTCTACGTCGAGGCGGTGGGCTAGGGAGGCTGCCGGGCTCCCGCATCGAAACCGCCGCTCTTTTCCCTTGCGAAACCGCCGGAAACCGGCATCTTCCCCTTCCGCGGGATTTCCGATCAAGGACAGGTGTCTGAGCGGTCTAAGGAGCACGCTTGGAAAGCGTGTGTAGGGGAAACTCTACCGTGGGTTCGAATCCCACCCTGTCCGCCACTTGTTTTTCCTTATCGAGCGACGAGAAGCCTTTTCGCGACTCGATAAAGTCAATAAGGAGCATTAAAACCTTCTCCCCATCGGAACTTTTCGGAACTTCTACCGATCTTGGATGCCTGAAAGGGAGGACGAAACTCTTTCGATCCAGCGGTCTGACCGGGATGCCTGGCCCCGTCGCGATATCGTCGGTGGGGCTCCTCGGTCTGCCGAATCAGGAGGTACGGATGTTCTGAGGCTCAGTCGGCCAGCCACCGGTCGAGATTCTCTGCAATGAAGGCGGTGTCCAGCCATTCGGGACGGTCCTTCGTGACCCGGTCGATCTCGGCGGCCTGGCCGGGGGAGAGATCTTCGTGGGGATCGAGGCAGGCGCGCGAGGGCACGAGGCCTTCGCGGCGGAGCAGCTCCTGGATGCCTGCGATGCAGCCGGCGAAGTGGTGGGCGGGATCGAAGAGGGCGGCGTTGAAGTCGGTGAGGCTCGCGTTGATTTTGGCCCAGTCGGCGGTGCCGAGGCGGCCTTCCTTGACCGAGGCGAGGAGTGCGGCGGCGCGTTTCGTCCCGACGGCCCATTGCCCG
>CAYSZN010000112.1:0-8645 GCA_964435425.1 uncultured Akkermansia sp.
CTCGTTCATCTTGAGCAGCCAGACAGTCGTCCGACCGATGGCTGTCAGGCCAGTCACTTGACCGTTCCCGAGACGGAAGTGCTCGCTCCACACATCGCTTCTGGGATGGAACAGCCGTGTGACTTCTCCGGTGTCCGGGTCCATGCCGGTTAGATTGGGGCCTTTGTGCAGATTGCAGTGCGGACACGATAGGGCCAGGTTCCACTCCAGAGTTGCCCCGCCATGCTGACGAGGGATGATATGCTCCACATGGAAGCCGAGAACGCTGGACGATTGGGCAAGTTGGCAATATTCGCAACGGAATTGCGCTCGGGATTTCGCCAGTTGCCTCAGCGGATATGCCATCAGCGGCGGCCTAGGGCGGCATTGGCCTCGTGCCGCAGCAGGGAGAGCATCGTGTTTGCGGAGACGATGCCTTCGAGTTCGCGGCGTTCCTCCTCGGTGATGGTGCCTTCGGCGTTCTTGTCCGCCAGTTCGTGGTGCCGGTCGTCATCCACCTCGGAAACTTGGAGGGACGCAAACGCCTCCAGTGCCTCGGTCCGCAACGATTCCACCAGAGGACGGAGCATCCGTCCCAGGACAGGAGGGCTGGCAATGGTCATACGGGCAATCTGCCATGCCGCATGGGGCCGATCAACCGGGAATCCCAGCCTCTCGTGGCGTGCGAAGCAACGGGACAAGGAGCGGGACTTTCCCAAGTCCCGTTTTTCTGATGGGGACTTGGCAAGTCCCGCTCCCAGTTAGGCCGCGCTGCCTTCAAATCAAGTCAAGGCATCGGGATTCGCGGAAGTCAATTTCTCCTCCCCGCCGCAACGGCGCGTTCGACGAACCGCCCCGTTCTGGTGTAGAATGCGCCCACCATGACCTTTCGCTGGCTCGGGACCATCGCCTATCCCGACGGACTGGAGCTCCAGAACGATCTCGTCGAACGCCGCCACCGCGGCGAGATCGACGACACCGTCCTGCTGCTTGAGCACGAGCCCGTCTATACGATCGGCCGCACGCGCGACCGCTCCAGCCTGCGGGGCGCGGAGGAGGCCCTGCCTCATCCCGTCTACGAGACCAACCGCGGGGGACAGGCGACCTTCCACGGGCCCGGGCAGCTCGTCGGCTACCTCGTCCTCGACCTCGCCAGCCGGGGGCGCGACCTGCACGACTACCTGAGGCGGATCGAATCCCTGCTGATCGGCTTCGCCGGGCAATTCGGCATCGATGCGGTGCGCCGCGACGGCCTCACCGGCGTCTGGGTGGAGGACCGCAAGCTGGCCTCCATCGGCGTGGGCGTCCGGAAATGGGTGTCCATGCACGGCTTCGGCCTCAATGTGTCGAGCGATCTCTCCGGCTACGAGGCCATCGTCCCCTGCGGCCTCTCCGGCGTCACCATGACCTCCCTCTCCAGAGAATGCGGCCGCGAAATCTCGGTCGAGGAGGCGGCTCGAGCCATCGAGCCACTCGTCCGCGATGCCTTTTCCGCGCCCGTCGCGGCCTGATCCGCCCTTTCCCATGTACCTCGTCGCGGTCAATCTGGAAAACCCGAAGGAAATGGCGGTCGCCCAAGCGGTCGCGGGCCGTCCCCTGCGCATCGGACGGCAGCCCGAGAGCTTCGACGAGGAGTCCGCCGACCTGCTCCGCGTGACCTGGGACGACCGCCTTGTCAGCCGAAACCACTGCGAGGCGGTGAGGCAGGAGGGGGACATCCTCGTCCTCCGCCGCCTGCCCGCCCTCACCGGACGCGGAACGCCGAATCCGCTCCATGCCAACGTCGCGGCGAAGGACCGGCGTCCCCTCGTCGAGCCCGTCGAGCTGCGTCTCGGCGAGTCCTTCGTCTTCGGGGCGGGCGGCACGACGGCGGTCTACTGGCTGAAGTCCCTCCGCGATCTCGATGCGGAGATCGAGCGCTACCACGAGGAGCGCGACCGCGAGAAGGAGGCCTACGAGGACGCCCCGGCCACCGCGACGCGGCAGGACTACGACGAGGTCGAGCAGCTCGACGAATACAGCCTGCGCCTCCAGCTGAAGCTGCTCCAGCGCGAGCTGCCCCAGCAGGTGCTGAGCGGCTGGACCGACGAGGAGGATCTCTTCACCCGCGCCGCCGTCTTCCTCGAGAACGCCCTGCCCGGGCAGAAAGGCGTCACCGCCGTGTTCATCGCCGTGGAGAAGGACGACGACGGCGCCGAGTTCGAGATCCTCAATCCCGACCCCTTCGCCCGCGCCGACTTCCGACCCAGCCGCACCCTCATCAACCGCGTCAATCTCGCCAATCCCAACCCCGCCGACATCCGCATCTGGGCCTCGAAGGACAACAACCGCGTCTTCTCCGCCGAGAGCCTCGGCGAGAAGATCGACTGGGTCATGATCATCCCCGTGGCCCGCCTCGACGAGTCGGCGGCGATCTACCGCGATGCGCAGCGCCGTCCCGTCTTCCTCTACGTCGAGACGCGCCAAGCCTCGGACACGGCGGCGGCGGCCTTCGTCCCCTTCATCCGCCTCATCGGCTCGCTCGTCGCGAGCCTGCTTTCGGCCCGCGCCGACCAGAAGATGCAGGACCAGATGGCCGCCTACTTCTCTCCCGGCCTGCGCAAGATTCTCCGCGTCCGCGACCAATCCGAGCTGGAGCCCGCCATGGCCGACTGCACCGTGATGTTCACCGACCGCCGCGGCCATTCCCGCCACCTCGAGCTGGCCAGGAGCGACGAGGAGATCCTCGCGCGCCTCGACGAGAACCAGAAGGTCGTCGGGCTCATCACCGAGGAGGTCTTCCGCAGCCGCGGCGTCGTCACCGACTTCGCCGGCGACGGGGCACTCGGCCTCTGGGGCTGGCCCGACTTCGGCGAGGAGAACAAGGAGCACGCCCTCCTCGCCGTCGAGGCGGCCGAGGCCATCGTACGCCGCCTCGCCTCCCACGTCGAGTTCGAGGAGGAGCTGGACCGCCACATGGCCGCCGTCCGCATCGGCGTCAGCACCGGCCGCATCGCCGTGGGCAAGACCGGCCCCAGCCAGCAGTGGCACATCAGCGTCTTCGGCAGCGTCGCGAACCTCGGCGCGCGTCTCGAGCGCATCGCGAAGGAGTTCCGCGTGCCCGTGCTCGTCTCCGACGAGACCTACCGTCGCGTCAAGGATGTGGGGAACCGCAGCTTCCGCCAGCTCTGCCTCATCCGCCCGGCCGGCTTCGCCGAGAGCTACCCCATCCACGAGCTCGTCCTGCCGAGGGAGATGGGAGGATCGGGCGTCTCCGACGAGGACGCCCGCACCTATGAGCGCGCCCTCAACCAGTTCAACCACGCGCAGTGGGACGCCGCCGCCGACCTGCTCGACACCCTGCCCGAGGACGACCCCGCCGCCGCCTGGCTGAAGGCCAAGGCCCTCTGGTTCCGCAAGAATCCGCCGCCAGCCGATTGGGCGGGGGAAATCGAGAGTTTGACGAAATGAATGGCTGCTTTCCCCATGCTTCCTGCTCATACTCCCTACTCTTACTCCAGCCCATTCTTGGCGATCAAAGCAGGAGTAAGAGTAGGGAGTATGAGATAAGAGTAAGAACTGCGCCCGAGACCTTTCACCTTTTACTTTTTACCTTTTACGGCGGCACAGCCGCCCCATGACCGAAGAAGATTCCATCAAGATCAAGGACTACGTGATCCACCATCCCCCGCTCGGGGAGGGGGCCTACGGCCAGGTCTTCCGCGCCACCTACCGCGGCATCTCGGAGCGCGCCCTGAAGATCTTCCGCCCCGGTGCCGTCGATCTCGCGACGATGGCGCGCGAGCTGGAGAAGCTCTCCCAAGTCGCCGAGCACCAGGGCATCGTCACTCTGCACGACTTCGACCTGCTCCACGATCCGCCCTACTACGCGATGGGCCTCCACGCCTATCAGAACTATGAAGGAGCCTGGGAGACGCGCACCCTCGAGCGCCTCTGCGGCCACGTCGACCAGCGCGAGGGATGGCGGCTCATCCGCGACATCGCCGACGCGGTCGCCTACCTGCACCGCTACCAGATCATCCACTGCGACCTCAAGCCCTCGAACATCCTCCTCACCGACGAGGTGCCCCACCACGTCAAGATCTGCGACTTCGGCCAGAGCCGCGGCCTCGCCGCCGAGGGCGCCCAGCCCGTCGGCACGCCGATCTACGCGAGTCCCGAGCAGCTCCGGAATCCCCGCGACTCCGCCGACGGCAAGGGCTTCCGCTGGGACGTCTACAGCTTCGGCGTCGTCGCCTACAAGCTCCTCACCGGCGACCTGCCGCGCCTGCGCGGCTTCGCGTCGGCGGAGCGCGGCTACTTCGACCCCGAGGCGACGATCTACGAGGCGAACGCCGAGGCCTCTCCCGGCAGCCAGGGCAAGGCCATCGACGGAAACCAGATCGCCACCCTCGTCGAGGCCGTCGAGGAGATCGAATGGCCCTCCGGCTTCTACATCCCGAGCGAGCGCAAGCTCCTCGTCGAGCAATGCCTCAGCCTGAATCCCCGCGAACGGCCCGCCGACATGCGCGAAGTCTGGAGCCGCATCCAGCAACTCGACCAGCAGAGCGTGGTGAAGCGGGCACGCCGCCTCAACACCGTCTTCGCCATCCTCCTCGTCGTCGCGCTGTGGGCCTCCGGACTCGCCTTCATCCAGGCGCGGAAGGCGAAGCGGGCCACCGACGGGGCCATGCTCGCCTCGGTCGCCTACGAGAAAAGCGCCGGAGCCGCCGTCGACCTGATGCTGCTCTTCATGAACGAGCTGGACAAGGGCGACATCTCCGGCGCCGGGGCCGACCGCCTCTACTCCATCGTCTCGGAGAACTCGAAGACCTTCCTCGAGAACCGCTCCAAGGACCTGCCCACCTCGACGCGCATCCTCCGCTTCTCCGCCCAGACCGCCGCCCTCCGCGGACGCCAGGCCCTCGAGCGAGGCGATCTGGACCAGGCGCTCAAGGATTTCACGAGCGCCTACGAAATCCGCTCCGAGCTCGCCGAGGACGCCGCCCCCACCGACGACCTTCCCCTCCTCACCTCTCGCGACCTCGTCGAGATCGGCAAGATCCACGAGCGGCAGGGGAGCTACCCCGCCGCCGCCGCCGCCTACTCCGAGGCGCTCGAATGGCGCACCCAGTTCACCGGCAAGGACGGCATCTTCTCCCTCGTCCAACTGAACGAGCTGACCACGAACTACAAGTCCCTCGCCCGGGTCCACGCCCTCGCCAAGGACGAGAAGCAGGCCATCGCCACCCTCAACGAGATCCTCTCCATCCTCAATGCGCGCATCGAGGACGGGCTGCCCTCCGACGTTCCCGGATACGCCATCGACGCGGTGGGCGTGCTGGAGGAGCTCGGCGCCCACCGGCGGTCCATCGGCGACACCGCCTCCGCCTCCTCCGCCTATCAGGAGCTCATCCTCCTCGCCAAATCCCTCGCCAACGCTCCTCCGAGCATCGCCGAGAAGGCGAAGCTCGCCCACCTCGGCGCCCTCCGCGCCCTCGGCGCGATCCAGCTCGACCAGAAGCAGCCCGAGGCCGCTCTCGTCCTCTTCCGGGAGGAGATCAAGCTCCGCGAGCAAGCCGTCAAGCTCCGTCCCTACGACGCCGAGGCCAAGGTCGGACTCGCCGAGGCCTACGACGCCGCCGCGCGGTGCCTCGATCCTGGGCACGAACCCTCCCGCGCCCTGGCCGTCTTCTACCTCGAGCAGGCCGTCTCCCTCGTCGACCAGCTCCCCGGCGAGCTGCGCACCCGCGCCGACATCGCCACAAAAGCCGCCGCCTTCCGCGCCTCCCTGGGCCTGATCTCGCCCGGAGCCCGTTGAGCGGAGGGCGCAGACACGGCCCTTGGGAGGCGCGGCGTTTTCCGCTATCGATCCTTCGGATGTCCCGACTCCACGCATCGACATAAACAATATCGACCCATTGGCGGCTTGAAAGGCAACCCGATGACCGAAGATGAAATAGGCGAAGCGCTGGATGACGCCATTCAGTCCGGTTCACCAGACGAAGTATTGTCTGGCGTAACTGATATCATATTGGATTTCCGGGAGGAGGCGTCATGGAGCGCAACTGAAGCAACAATCGTTGCCCTTGCCACATTCTTTCGTTGGATGCTGGACGGAGGATTTCAGACTTATCTTAGGATGCCGGGGAGCTTCACATCCGGACTGGTCTATAAATGGGTTGAAACGACTGACCACCCGAGGCTTGAGCAGGCATTCAAGAATGCGCTTCGAGTCTTTCCAAATACCGATTTTTCTGACATTGAAAAACGACAGGAGACAGCACTCACGGAGAACGACATCGAGATTTTGGAACGATCGGACGATGTGTTCTTCGAGCTAAAAGATGCCATCTACGAACGTGTTGCCCGCTTCATTCGAGCAAATCAAGCAGATCTACGTCGTTAGCTCGGCAACGGGGCTGGGAATAAATGGCACGGAATTAAGGCATGTTTTCGACGAAGCAAGGAATCGCGACCGATTGGGCGCGAAGCGCGGTAGGGACGCACCGCCGGGGCGTCCGCCGCAGGAGCAGAGGCCATCCGACGCGGACGCCCCGGCGGTGCGTCCCTACCGAACACCATCGGAGTGGCAAGGGTTTGGTGACGTCGGACGGTCATTTGTTCGCTTCATTCCGTGCCATTCGGGCTGGGAATAAATTTCAAATGCACAAGTTCAGAAGGACCGCTTGTGTTCTGATTTGACCAATCCCAACCATCGGGATCAAATCCATTTCTGGAGCCCAACGTCCCAAATCCGCATCACGCGATCGCGCCAGTTTCTGGCGCGATCATGAAACAGGCCCTGCGGAAGTGGTCCGGTTTGTGATATAAAATGGCCCGCCGGCTCCCGCACCCTTCTGAAAAGCCGGAGAGACGAAAAAGCGAAATCAACCCGGACATGATGAATTCCACGATGACCACCTTTTCACCCCGCAGACATTTCCTGAAAACCGCCGGACTCGCGCTCGGCGCCAGTTCCTTTCCCTTCCTCTCCAGGGCGGAGGCGAAGAAAAAGACCGTGCTGCTGCACAATGCCTGGGCGGTGAAAAACATCGGCGACATCGGCCATACCCCCGGCACCCTGCGCATCCTGGAGGACTATCTACCGGAAGCCGACGTGATCCTCTGGGCCGCGAACACGACCCCGGAGGTGGACGCCATGTTGAAAAAGCGCTTTCCCCAGGTCGAAATCGTCAAAGGCAATCTGGCTCAAAAAGGCGGTCCCGTGCAGCAGGCCATCGCCCGCTGTGATTTTTTCCTGCGCGGTCCCGGCATGGGCCAGGACGCCAGCTTCATGAAATACTGCCGCGAGGTGGGCAAGCCCTACGGCTTCCAGGGGCAGTCCTACTTTCCCGACATGGTCAAGGGGCAGGGCGCGGAGGAGCGCATCGAGCTGCTCAACGGCGCTTCCTTCATTTTCTGCCGCGACACCGTCACCCTGCAAACCCTGAAAGACGCCGGAGTGAAATCCCCGGTGATGGAGTTCGGACCCGACGGCTGTTTCGGCATCGACGTGCTCGACGAGGAAAAGGCCCTGGCCCGTATGAAAAAACACGGGCTGGAGGAAAAGAAATTCATCACCCTGCAGCTCCGCACCCACAGCCCCAGCAGCCCCGGCGTGGACGACAGACGCCCGCAAAAGCTCAATCCCCTGCACCCCACTCCCGAAAACATCGCCGACGACACCCGGCGGGCCAAAGTCTATCAGGATCTGATCGCGATGTGGGTCAAGGAAACCGGATGGAAGGTCGTCATCGCCCCCGAGGTCCACAAGGAGATGGAGTACAACAAAAAATTCGTCTACGACCCGCTGCCGGACGATCTGAAGAAGCATGTGGTCAATTTCGACGAATTCTGGAACGTGGACGAAGCCTGCTCCTTCTACGCCCGCGCCCACACCGTGATCTGCCACGAGCCGCACACGCCCATCATGGCCTTGGCCAACGGCACGCCCATGATGCACACCTTTTCCGAGTTTCACTCACCCAAATGCTGGATGTTCCGCGACATCGGGCTGGAGGAATGGGCGCCGGAGTTCGATTCCACCCCAGCGGAAAAGATGTTCGAGATCCTGATGGGCATTCACAACGACTACCCCGCCGCCGAGGCCAAGGTCGCCAAAGCCATGGCCTATGTGCATGACCGCGCCAAGCACAGCATGAACGTGCTCCGCGGCGTGATATGAAGCGTGACCAGTCCCGGCGTGAGGACGCAGACACGGCCCTTGGGAAGCGCGGCGTTTTCCGCTACCGTTTCCCTCGGATGCCCCGACCCCACGCCATCGCCGCCTACGTCGCGACCGCCCTGCTGCCCGCCCTCCTCGCGGCGCAGGAGGCGAAGCTCGACTTCAACCGCGACATCCGGCCCATTCTCTCGGACAAGTGCTTTCACTGCCACGGACCGGACGACAAGACGCTCGAGGGCGGCCTGCGCCTCGACCAGCGCGATCCGGCAGTGAAGGCGGAGGCCATCGTTCCCGGCAAGCCGGAGCTCAGCGAGGCCCTCATCCGCGTCCTCAGCGACGATCCCGACGAGGTCATGCCCCCGACCAAGTCGAAGAAGCCCGTCACCGCCGAGGAGGCCGAGAAACTGCGCCGCTGGATCGCCGAGGGCGCCGAATACCAGGGCCACTGGGCCTTCGAGCCGGTCGCCGCTCCGGAGCCTCCCGTCGGGGAAGGCGAACT
>CAYSZN010000113.1:0-1263 GCA_964435425.1 uncultured Akkermansia sp.
TTCGCCTCGCGGGCAACGCCCTCCTCCTGCCGGAGTCCGATCCGCTGCGCCCTCCCTCGTGGCGGGCCGTCTGGCGGGAAATGGCCGGGAACCTGAGGCAGTTCGTCGCCATGGCCTTTCCCGTCTTCGTCGGCATCTGCTTCGCCGCCGCCTTCCTCGCTTGGCTCGGGGCCTTCGACAGGCTCGCCAAGATCCTCGCCCCGGTGATGGCGCTCTTCCACCTGCCCGGCGACGCCGCCACCGCCGTGGTCCTCGGCTCGGTCCGCAAGGACGGCCTCGCCATCGGCCTGCTCGACGCCGACTGGGAGTCGCTCAAGGTCGGCTTGGAAACGCCCGCCCAAGTCCTCACCGCCGTCTATCTCGCCGGCGTCCTCCTGCCCTGCCTCGTCACCCTCTTTGCCATCGCCAGGGAAATGCGGTGGCGCTTCGCCCTGAAGCTCTGCGCCCGCCAGATGGTCTGGGCGGCAGGCGTCAGCCTCCTCATCGCATGGGGAGGAGCCCTGCTATCCTGACCTATCCCCATGAAGACCGAACATCCCAAAACCACATGGCGCTTCGCCGAGCGACGCGGCGTCGAGCAAGTCGAGGAAGGGCGGGAATTCGCCCCGAAATTCGACGGGAACGGCGTCATCCCCTGCATCGCCCAGCACGACGAAAGCGGCGAAATCCTCATGTTCGCCTACCAGAACAAGGAGGCCCTGCGACTCACGATCGAGACCGGACTGGCCCACTACTGGTCCCGTTCGCGGGGCAAGCTCTGGAAGAAGGGCGAGACCTCCGGGATGCTCCAGCGCGTCGTCCGCGTCCTCGTCGACGACGATCAAGACTGCGTCATCCTGCGCGTCGCCCTGACTCCGCCCACCGTCGGCGGAGAGGAGGCATCCTGCCACGTCGGCTACCGCAGTTGCTTCTACCGCGAGGTCGAAGCTCCCCGCGACGGAGCCGCTCCTGCGCTGCGCTTCGTCGAGGGGGAGAAGGCCTTCGATCCCGTCGCGGTCTATGGTGACCTCCCGAACCCGACCCGGCTTTGAGTCGTCGTTTTGTCTTGCCGCTGCTCTTCCCGTCTGTACCGCTCCGTCCGCCTTTTGAGTAAGAGTAGGAGGATGAGCAAGAGTAGGAATTCCCTCATGACCCATGACTCGTGACCCATAGCCCGCCCCCCTCTCCGTGAAACCCCTTCTCCTCATCACCGGATTCCTCGGTGCGGGCAAGACGACTCTGCTGCGGGCGATCCTGACCGAATACCAACATCTCGGGCGTTCC
>CAYSZN010000113.1:1273-1556 GCA_964435425.1 uncultured Akkermansia sp.
CGACGCTGCGACCCTGCCCGACGCGGCGGCCTCCGTCGCTCCCATCGCGGCGAGCTGCGCCTGCTGCGACAGCCTCGGGGATCTCGTCCAGCTCGCCCTTGCCGCCCAGCGGAGCCGGGGCGACGCCCTCCTCGTCGAGCTGAACGGCACCGCCGATCCTCTGCCTCTGCTGGAGAGCTTCACCCTGCTGGAGGAGAAGCTGCCCTTCTTCCCTCGCTGGCAGGTCGGCGTCGTCGATGCCCGCCACTGGGGACGGCGGGAGGAGTTCGCGCCGCTGGAACGC
>CAYSZN010000113.1:1566-8626 GCA_964435425.1 uncultured Akkermansia sp.
GCTTCGGGCCATCTCGCGCGGTGTCGCCTCGGTGAACCCGCACGCCCGCCGCATCCACGCCCACGGACTCGCCGCCGATCTCCATCTGGCCAACGGAGGACGAGGGGCCGCCTCCGTCCGCGTCGAGGTGGCCAATCGCCACGATCCCGCCCATGCCCTCGCCCATCGCTTCACCGGCTGGCAGATTCCCTTGCCGGGACGCTACCGCAGCGGGCAGATGGTGCGCTTTCTCGAAGCCCTGCCCGAGGTCGTGGTCCGGGCCAAGGCCCTCGTCCGGCTCCATGACCGGCCCGGCAGCCGTTGGCTCTTCGGCCGCAGCGGCCGCGATCCTGTCGGCGAGCCCTGCGAGGTCGAGGGACTTTCCCGCACCTCCACCTCCCTCGTCTGCATCGGCCCCGGACTCGATCCCTCTGCCCTCCGTGCCCTGGCAAGGGAGCATTTCGGCGCAGTGGTGGGTGGGGAACGAAGGCCGGGGGTTGAATGACGCCGCTTTTGCCTTATCGAAAGGGCGCGATGTCCGATCTCCGAATCCAAACCTACTGCGGCGGCCTCTTCCAGACGAACGGCTACCTCGTCCGGCTGGGCGAACGTGCCTGGGTCTTCGACGCCCCGGAAGGGATCTCGGACTGGCTCGCGGAGGAAGGCGTACGGCCCGAGGCGCTCCTCCTCACCCACCAGCACCACGACCACATTCTCGACGCCGGGCGCATCCAGGAGACCTTCGCCTGTCCGGTCTACGCGCATTCGGAGCCCTCCGAGGAACTGACCCTCTTGAAGCAGCTCGAGCGCATGATGGGCATTCCCTGCCCCATCGACGCCTATTCGGTGGACAGGCTCTTCGCCGGCCTCGATTCGATCGACCTCGGCGGCCTCGTCCTCGACCTGCTCCACGTGCCCGGCCATTCGCCCGACAGCGTCTGCTTCAAACTGCGCGGCGAGCCGGTCCTGATCGGAGGAGACGTGCTCTTCGCCGGCAGCATCGGACGGACGGACTTCCCCAACGGCGACCACACCCAGCTCCTCGCAGGCATCCGCGCGAAGCTCTGGCCCCTGCCCGACGACACCGAAGTCCTCCCCGGACACGGCCCGACGACGACGATCGGAGAGGAAAAGGCGACGAATCCTTTCCTTGCCTAGTGCAACATCAGGCGAGTCCAATTGAAATCTGCCTCGCCCATAGACTGGACTCGGAAAGGTTCCGCTTTCGCTTGGGAAAAAGGCGAGTATCCTCCCCGCCCACCCAGTTCCGTCTTTGCGCTGTGACGGGTGTCCATTCCACCTGTCCTTCGCTGTGAACCACACCACCTTCTCCGCCCTCGGCCTGCCCGAGCCGCTTCTCGCCGCCGTCGAACAACTCGGCTACGAGGAACCTTCCCACATCCAAGCCGCCTCCATCCCCCTCGCCCTCGAGGGCAAGGATCTCATCGGCCTTTCCGAAACCGGCTCCGGGAAGACCGCCGCCTTCGGCCTCGCCGGACTCGCCCGCATCGACTGCGAGAGCCCCGAGCCCCAGATGCTCGTGATCTGCCCGACCCGCGAGCTCGCCGTGCAGGTCTGCGCCGAGGTGCAGCGGCTCGGGGCGAAGCTGCCGCGCCTCCGCGCCGTGGCCGTCTACGGCGGCGCACCCATCGACCGCCAGATCCGCGCCCTCCATCAGGGCGTGCAGGTCGTCGTGGGCACGCCCGGCCGCCTCATCGACCACGTCGAGCGCGGCACTCTCGACCTTTCCGCGATCCGCGTCACCGTCCTCGACGAGGCCGACCGCATGCTCGACATGGGCTTCGCCGACGAGATGGAGTCCCTCCTCCGCGCCCTGCCCGAGGAGCGCCAGACCCTCTTCTTCTCCGCGACGATGAACGATGCCGTCAGCCGCATCATCCAGCGCTACGGAAAGGATCCCCAGCTCGTCCAGATCCAGCGCGAGAGTCTCACGGTCGAATCCATCGAGCAATTCTGCTACGAGGCCCGGCAGCGCTCCCGCATCGAGCTGATCTCGCGCCTCCTCGACCTCGAGCAGCCTCGCCTCTCCATCATCTTCTGCAACACGAAGCGGGCCGTCGACGAATGCACCGAGGAGCTCCTCGCCCGCGGCTACTCCGCCGACCGCCTCCACGGCGACATCGCCCAGACCATGCGGGAGCGCGTCCTCCGCCTCTTCCGCGAAGGCACCGTCGAGATCCTCGTCGCCACCGACGTCGCCGCCCGCGGCATCGACGTGAGCGACATCGACCTCGTCTTCAACTACGAGCTGCCCCAGGATCCCGAGGACTACGTCCACCGCATCGGGCGCACCGGGCGGGCGGGCCGCTCCGGCAAGGCCGTCTCCTTCATCCACGGTCGCGACGTCCACCGCATCAAGACGATCGAGCGCTACACCCGCCAGCCCATCGTGCGGGCCGAGATCCCCTCCGTCGCCGAGGTCGAGAGCCGCCTCGCCGAGCAGTTGCTCGAGACCGTGCGCGAACGGCTTGCCGAAGGCGGATTCGAGCAGGCCACCGCCGCCCTGCAACCGCTCCGCGAACAGGGGCACGAATGGGAGACCATTGCCGCCGTGCTCATGACCCTGCTCCGCGAGGAGAACGGACGCGAAGGCGAGGAAATCGCCGAGGATCGCCAGAGCGGACCGAACGACCGACGCGAACGCCGCCGGGACCGGGACGAGCGGAGCGACGGCCCGGCATGGGAGCCGCGCGAGCCGAAGGGCGACCGACGCGAGCGCGATTTCGAGCGCAAACCCCGCCCCCAGCCCGGCGACGCGCCCGAGGCCGGTATGGTGAAGCTCTTCCTCAGCCTCGGAAAGAATCAGCGCATCAATCCCGGCGACATCGTCGGCATGCTCCACAACGAATGCCATCTCGAACGCGGCACAGTGGGGCGCATCCAGCTCTTCCCGAACTTCAGCCTCATCGAAGTCGCCGAAGGCGAAGCCGCCCGAGCCATCGAGCACGCCACCGGCGCGACCCTGCGCGGCCTGACCTTCAAGATCGACTACGACCGGGGCCGACCCGAGGGCGGCCCCCGCGAAGGCGGATTCCGCCGCGACGACCGGGGAGACCGGCCGCGGAAAGCGGGCGGCTTCGGCCATCAGGGCGGCTGGGAGGACCGCGGCGGCTACCGTGACCGCGACCGTGGCGACCGGCACGGCGGAGGCGGAAACCGGCCGACCAACCGCGACCGCTACGACCGCGGGAAGCGGGACCGGTATTGAGCGGAGAGCGCGGGTGTTCTCCCATCACTTCCGCTCCAGCGACGCCACCATCTTCGCGACTTCCGTCGTGGGGATGTCGCAGGCGAAATCGCGGCAGACGTAGGCGGTCGCCTTTCCGCCGAGACTGTTCTGCGTCCCGGTGTAGGGGGCGAGCGTCGCGAGGGCCTCGGCGTTTTCGGGAGTCCGCAGGAGCACGACCTGATTCGGGCGGAATCCCTTCCGGAGCTCGGCGATCATCGCGCGGGTGTCGGAGGCATCCTTTTCCCCGGCGATCACGATCTCGCGGGTGGGACCGAGGAGGAAATCGAGTCCGCAAAGCGCGTCGGCGTAGGCCGAGGGTTGCGCGGCGATCTCGCCAGAGAAGGCTTTGACGAGCGCCTCGGCGCGCGTCGCATGGGCGGGATCGCCGGTCATGCGATGGAGACGGGCGAGGTTGCCGATGGCGACGGCGTTGCCGCTCGGGATCGCGCCGCCGTAGAGCTTCTTGGCCCGCACGATGAGGGCCTCGGCATCGTCGGCGACGGTGAAGTAGCCGCCCTCCGCCTCGTCCCAGAAACGTTCGTCGATCACCTTCTGCAGAGCGAGGGCGGCCTCGAAATAGCCGGTCTCGAAGGTAGTCTCGTAGAGATCGAGCAGCCCGCGGACAAGGAAGGCGTAGTCCTCGAGGTGTGCGGTCAGCCCGGCCTCGCCCTGGCGGTAGCGTTTGAGAAGCCGTCCGTCGCCGGTCCGCAGCGTCGCGAGGACGAAGTCCGCCGCCTTCGTCGCGGTCGCGACGTAGCCTTCGTCGCCGAGAAC
The DNA here is from genome assembly GCA_964435425.1 of uncultured Akkermansia sp. Classification (GTDB taxonomy): domain Bacteria; phylum Verrucomicrobiota; class Verrucomicrobiia; order Verrucomicrobiales; family DEV007; genus Arctic95D-9. Next base: position 5,570 of record CAYSZN010000113.1, read on the forward strand.
CTGCGCCGCCTTGGCGTAGGCGGAGATCATCAGCCCGTTCCAGTCGGTGAGGATCTTGTCGTCCTTCTGCGGGTGGATACGCGTCTCGCGGCGTTCGAATAGCTTCGCGCGCAGCGCCTCGACCCGCTCGCGCTCTCCGTCGGCCAGGTCTGCGCGGAGATGGGGGATGTTCGTCCCCGTCTTCTCATGGGTGGCTTCGTCGAGGTAGTTCCCCTCCTCCTCGAAATGGAAGGTCTTCACGAACCATTCGCCGTCCTCGGGACCGAGCGTTTCGAGCACCTCGGTCTTCGTCCAAGTGTAGAACTTGCCCTCCTCCCCCTCGCTATCGGCGTCCTCGGCGGAATAGAAGCCGCCCCTCTCCGAGGTCAGGTCGCGGCTCACGTAGGCGAGCACGTCGCGCGCGCTGCGGGCGTGGGCCTCGTCGCCGGTGATCTGGTAGGCCTCGAGGCAGGCGATGGCGTAGAGCGCCTGGTCGTAGAGCATCTTCTCGAAGTGCGGCACGAGCCATTCGCGGTCGGTCGCGTAGCGATGGATACCGAAGCCGATGTGGTCATGGATGCCGCCCCGCCGGATCTCGGTGAGGGTCTTTTCGACCATCGCGAGCGATTCCGCGTCGCCGCTGCGGAGATGGTGCCGCAGGAGGAAGCTCAGGTTCGGCGGCACGGGGAATTTCGGACGGATCGAGAAGCCGCCCCGCTCCGAGTCGTAGCGCTCGCCGAGCTGGGCTCTCGCCTTCTCGAGAATGGAGGTATCGAGGGCTCCGCCGGGGGTGCCGGTCATGATCTTGCCCAGTTCGGCGGAAATATTGAGGGCGGTGGACTCGACCTCCTCGCGCTTCTCCATCCACGCCTTGTGCAGCTCGGTGACGAGCATCTTGATCCCGGGGCGTCCGGCGAGGGATTCCTTCGGGAAATAGGTGCCCGCGAAAAAGGCGTGTTTGTCAGGTGTCAGGAGCACGGTCATGGGCCAGCCGCCGCTCCCGGTCATGGCCTCGGTCACCTTCATGTAGATCTCGTCGATGTCGGGTCGCTCCTCGCGGTCGACCTTGATGGCGACGAAGCGCTCGTTGATCAGCGCGGCGACCTCGGGATCCTCGAAGGACTCGTGCTCCATCACGTGGCACCAGTGGCAGGTGGTGTAGCCGATACTGAGGAAGACTGGCCGGTCGAGCCGCTTCGCCTCGGCAAAGGCCTCCTCGCCCCAGGGCCGCCAGTCGATGGGATTGCGGGCGTGCTGGAGGAGGTAGGGGCTCTTCTCGAAGACAAGCCGGTTGAACTCGGGACCACCATCCTCGGGCAGTTTCGCGATCTCCTCCGGCGAAGGGAGCGGCGGGCGGGTCGATCCCTCGGCGGCGTGGGTCATGGGCGCAAGGTGGCTGAGGCAGAGGAGAACGACGAGGATCGGGGGGAGAAGTCGCGACGGCATCGGCCATCCTCGCACGGATCGCATGGGATCGCGAGTCCACGAAACGGCCAGAGGCACCGGATCATCTGCCCGCTCAACCGAACATCCACCAGCAGACCGCGACCGAGGAGACGACCCCGGCGAGGTCCGCGACGAGACCGGCGGCGAGGGCGTGACGGGTGCGCCGCACCGCGACCGAGCCGAAGTAGACGGCGAGGACGTAGAAGGTCGTCTCGGACGATCCATACATCGTCGCGCCCATGTATTTGATCAGGTCGGGCAGGCTCTCGTTGGCGAGCAGCTCGGCGAGGACGCCCTGGCTGCCGCTGCCGCTCAGGGGCCGCATCAGGGCCATGGGCACGAGCTCCACGGGGAAGCGCACCAACTCCAGCACCGGACGCAGCAGGTTCTGCAGGAGCATAAGCGCCCCCGAATTCCGCAGCACCGCCAGCGCCGCGAGCATCGCGACGATGAAGGGCATGATGCGCACCGCCACCGACCAGCCCTCCTTCGCCCCCTCGACGAACTCCTCGTAGACCGGGACACGCTTCAGGGCCGCGTAGATCAGGAAGAAGACGAGGAGAAAGGGGATCGCCACGACCGAGACCGCCGAGACCGTGCGCTGCCAGACCGGCGGCAGGCCGACCTCCGCCTTTGGCTCGACTTTGGCGGGCACCGCTTCGAGCTGCAGCACGGCCTCGCGCAGGCCGATGGCCTCCTGCAGGGCGACGCGCTGCTCCGGGAAGGTCTCCAGATAGACGATCCCCGCGAACATCGCGGCGACGAGCGCAAGGAGGAGACTGGCCCGTGTGGAAAGCTTCCGCTCCGCAGGACGGATGGATGCTTTGCCCTCCTCCCGCTCTCCGCTTCGCGTCGGGAGGGACGTCGCCGGGCGGTTGAAGACCGGCATCCTCTCGAAGGCCTTCACCGCGAAGATCGCGACCCCCGTGGAGAAGACGCTCGCCAGCAAGGTCGTGCCGACGATCGCGTAGGGTTCCGAGACTCCCTGCGCCGCGAGCATGGCCATCGCCGTCGCGGGGATCAGCGTGACCGAACTCGTGTTGATCGCGAGAAAGGTGCACATCGGGTTCGTCGCCGTTCCCTTCTCCGGGTTCAGCTCGTCGAGATGCTGCATCGCCTTCAAACCGAGAGGCGTCGCCGCATTGCCCAGGCCGAGGAAGTTCGCGGCGAAGCTCATCACCATCGATCCCATCGCCGGATGCTCCGCCGGCACCTCGGGGAAGAGCCACTTCATCACGGGACGGAAGGCACGCGCGACGAAGTCGATCATGCCCGAGGTCTCCGCGAGGCGCATGACCCCGAGCCAGAGCATCATGATCGCGCTGAGCGGGATGACGATGCCGACGACGCCCGTCTTCACCATGTCGAACATGCCCTCGACGATCCCGTCCGAGCCAGTCAACCGTCCCATCAGCGCCGCCACGACGACGCCGACGACGATCATTCCCATCCAGATCCAGTTCAGCATGGGGGGAATCTAACGACGCGATCCGGGTCCCCGGCAACCGACTTTTCGCTCGGATGCCTTCGGGCGAGGATGAGGGCCATCTGCAACCATTTGATGCTTCGCATCCATCTCCGCTTTGCTCCGATTGTGCTGAAACCCGCCTTCAACCGGAACCGGACTGAAGA
>CAYSZN010000114.1:0-1037 GCA_964435425.1 uncultured Akkermansia sp.
GGCTTCGCGGCCAGCGATTCGTCGCGCTTCTCCCTCCTCGCGGCCCGTCCCGTCCACCTGGTGGAGGGCGACCTCTTCTCCGATTCGGATTTCGGACGTCTCCGCGAGCGGCTCGCGCACGGTCGCTCGCCGGAGGGGACCACTCCCGATCTCGGTTTTCCGGGGGCCGGACTCTACGGGACGGTCGACTACGAGGGGCGCTTCGTCTTTGGCGAGTATCGCGAGTTCCTCCTCTACGACCACCGCCGCGGCCTCTGGTCGGGAGAGGGGGCGCTGGCTTCGCAGCGCCGCCGTGCCGGCCTCGCCGACTCTCCCTCCTTCCGTTTCGAGGATGGAATGGGGCGCGAGGAGTTCTGTGCCCTCGTCCAGTGTGCTCTCGACTACATCGCCGCCGGCGACATCTACCAGGTGAATCTCTCCCATCGCTTCGTCGCGCCGCGTTCCGGCGGCTGCGATCTGTTTCCGCTCTATCTGCGGCTGCGGGAGATTTCCCCCGCGCCCTTCGCCGCCTACACGACGCTGGGCGGGCGGACCGTGCTCTCCTCCTCGCCCGAGGAGTTCCTGCGCCTCGGCGGGCGGACGATCCGGACTCGTCCGATCAAGGGCACGCGTCCCCGCTTCCGCGATCTGGATCAGGACGAGAAATCCGCCTACGACCTCATCACCTCGCAGAAGGAGATCGCCGAGCTCGTCATGATCACCGATCTGGAGCGCAACGACCTCGGACAGGTCTGCGAATACGGGACCGTCACCGCCACGGAGCTGCTCAAGCTGGAGCGCTATGCGCAGGTCTTCCACCTCGTCTCGACCGTCGAGGGTGTGCTGCGCCGCGAAATCGACCACGTCTCCGCCCTGCGTGCCTGCTTCCCCGGCGGCAGCATCACGGGGGCACCGAAGAAGCGGGCCCGCGAGATCATCGCCGAGCTCGAGCCCTGCCCGCGCGGCCTCTACACCGGGGCGGTCGGCGGTTTCGGCTTCAACGGCGAAAGCCAGTTCAACATCGCCATCCGCACCCTCATGGCCGAGGGCGAGGCGCT
>CAYSZN010000114.1:1047-8605 GCA_964435425.1 uncultured Akkermansia sp.
TTCAGTGCCGGCTGACTGGGAGGGGGACTTTTCAAGTCCCCGCTGCTGGATTGGCACCGAACGGTGTCGGCCCCAAAACTTCCGCCTACGGGACTTGAAAAGTCCCGCTCCGTTCCCCCCAAGCCCGGCGCTGAACACTGAAAACTCGAATACTTTCCCACTTTTCATCTTACTTTTCACCCCTTCCCGCACTACCTTTCCGTGTTCCGTTCCATGCCAAGAGGCACTGTCAAAGCGCGGCCCGACACGGCTGCTGTCTCGCACCGGGAGAAGCTCCACCGTCTGCGGGAGATTCTCTTCGCGAACATCGTCATGGCCGGGGAGATCCCCGCGCCGACGGGTGGGGAGCGGCGCATCACTCGCTTCCTCAGCGACCGCTTCACCGAGTCGGGGCTCGCCAACATCTCCCTCGACCAGGCGGGGAACGTCGCGGGCGTGCTGCCGGGGCGGACGGGGCACCGGAACCTCCTCGTCGTCGCCCACGTCGACAAGATCTGGGCGGAAGGCGACGACCACACCGTCTCGGTCGGCGTCGGGACGATGAGCGGCCGGGGCCTCGCCGACAACGGCCTCGGCGTCGCGGCGCTGGCGACGTTGCCCCTGATTCTGGAGGAGCTCGACGTGGAGCTGGACTCGAATCTCGTTTTTCTTGGTACAACCCGCAGCCTGGGCCGGGGCAATCTTGGGGGAATGCGCTTCTTCCTCGAGAATTCCGGCCTCCCCATCGGTGCGGCGCTTTGTCTGGAAGGCATCGACCTCGGTCGGCTCAGCTATTCCAGCCTCGGCATGGCGAGGGGAGAGATCGAGGTGGCCGCGGCGGGCGGGGAAGGGGAGACCGCCGTGGTGGCGGTTCTCGCGGATCTGATGCGCGCCCTGCTGGGCATCGATGCACGCGAGACTCCCGCGGCGCGAGTCCTCGTCGGATCGGTCGAGGCCGGCTCGGGGCACGGGGTGCCGCCGCGCAGCGGCGTGCTGCGCTTCGAGGTCCGCAGCCGCAGGACGGGGCGCGTCGCACAGATCGAGAAGGAGATCGCGGCCCTGGTCGCCTCCGCCTCGGCCGGAGAAGGGGTGGAGGCCCGTCTCGAAATGATCGCTCACCGGCGTCCCGGCGACCTCGGGGCGGACCATCCCCTCGTCCTCCGGGCGCGCAGGATTCTCGACCTGCTCGGCATCGAATCTCATGTCGTCCCCAGCGTGTCCGAGCTGGCTCTGCTCCTCGAACACGGCATTCCGGCATTGACCTTGGGCATCACGAAAGGGGAGAATCGGCATTCGCCCGCGGAGACGATCTGGCTCGACCCGATCTTCGACGGCCTCGCCCAGATCGTCGCCGTGCTCCAGTTCCTCGACGCGGGCGACCCCTCCTGAAAACGCCCCATGTCCGACATTGACCAACGCATCTCCCGCTGGCTGGAGACGAACACCTTCCACCACAGCGAGTTCTGGGACATGCAGGAGCTGGTGCGCGCGAAGCGGGAGAGCGGCCTGACCATCAGCCTCTGCATCCCCACCCTGAACGAGGAGAAGACCATCGGAAAGGAGATCATCGTCTTCAAGAGCGAACTGATGGACCGCTACCCTCTCCTCGACGAGATCGCGGTGATCGACTCCGGCTCGACCGACCGCACCCTCGAGATCGCGAAGAGCTTCGGAGCCGACACCTACCTCTCCTCGGAGATCCTCCCCGAACATGGATCGAAGCCGGGCAAGGGCGAGAACCTCTGGAAGGCGATCCATCAGCTCCGCGGCGACATCATCTGCTACGTGGACGCCGACATCAAGAACATCCACGCCAAGTTCGCCAGCGCCCTCGTCGCCCCGCTCATCTACCGGCCCGAGATCCAGTATGTGAAGGCCTTCTACGACCGTCCCCTGGCCGTGTCCGACGACATGCGCCCCTCCGGCGGCGGCCGCGTCACCGAGATTCTCGTGCGGCCGCTCTTCTCGATGTTCTTTCCCGAGCTCACCGCCCTGATCCAGCCGCTTTCCGGCGAATACGCGGTGCGCCGCGAGGTGCTGGAGCGCCTCCCATTCCCCATCGGCTACGGTGTCGAGACCTCGCACCTCATCGACCTCTACCAGACGAGCGGCCTCGACGCCTTCGCCCAGACCGACCTCGACAACCGCGTCCACCGCAACCAGCCCACGACCGATCTCGGGCGCATGGCTTTCGGCATCCTGCGGACCTTCATGAAGCGCCTCCGCGACTACGGTCTGGTGAAGGACCTGCCCGACCTGAGCGGCCTCTTCCGGCAGTTCCAGGCCGAGGGGCACCGGCACGAGCAGGTCGTCCGCGAGATTCTGGAGGAAGAGCGGCCGCCCATGATTACCTTGCCCGAATACCGCGAACGACATGGCAGATAGGACGAAGAGAAGAGTGGCGATGGTGCACTACCATCTCCGGCGGGGAGGGGTCGCGCGGGTCATCGAGGCCGCGCGCGAGGTGCTCCTGGCGCGGGGAGACTCGGTCGTGGTCCTCTCCGGTGAGCCGCCCCTACCCGGGGCACGGACGGAGGGTGTCCGCGTCGTTCCCGCGCTGAACTACCGCCGCACCGGCAGCACCGTGGTCGCCGAGAGCCTCGCCGAGCAACTGAAAAGAGAGGCCGCCGCCGCGCTCGGAGGGCCGCCCGATCTCTGGCATTTCCACAATCCCACCCTCGCGAAGAACGTCCTCCTCCCCAGCGTGATCCGCGAGCTCGCCTCGCAGGGCGAGCGCGTCGTCCTGCAGATCCACGACTTCTCCGAGGACGGACGGCCCGGCAACTACACCACCCAGCGCTCCTTCTTCGACTCGCAGGCGAACTTCGAGGAGACCCTCTACCCGACCGCGAAGCAGATCCACTACGCCACGATCAACCGGCGCGACCACGACTTTCTCCGTGCCGCGGGCATCCGTGCGGCGAACCTGCACGTCATTCCCAATGCCATCCCCGATCTCGCCGTGAGGACGAGGCCGGAGGAACGTCCCTTCTCGCAGGACAAGCTCTTCGCCTTCTACCCCACGCGGGGAATCCGGCGGAAGAATCTCGGCGAGATCCTCCTGCTCGCCCTCATCTACGGCGACCGTGTCGATTTCGCGACGAGCATGAAGCCCGAGAACCCCGAGTGGCAGGAGGTCCACGACGAATGGGGCCGTCTCGTCGAGGAGCTGGAGCTGCCGGTCCGGCTGGGGCTCGCCGACGAAGGCGGCTATCCCTTCTTCGACCTGCTGGGCTGGTCCGACTTCATCGTCACCACGAGCATCGCCGAAGGCTTCGGACTCGCCTTCCTCGAGCCGTGGATCGTGGGCAAGCCGGTGATGGGGCGCGACCTGCCCGAGATTACCCGCGACTTCCAGGCCAACGGCATCCACCTGGGCAATCTCTACCAACGCATCGACGTGCCCGTCGACTGGCTCGACGAGGGCGAGCTCGCCGCCGCGGTCGAGTCGATGCTGCGCCGCAGCTACCTCGCCTACGACAGCACGCTGCCCCGGTCCGCCGTGAAGCAGACCCTGAAGGCCTGGATCCACAAGGGCAGGATCGACTTCGGCGTTCTCGGCGAGCCCTTCCAGATGCGCATCCTCCGCAAGCTGCGCGCCGATCCCGCCCTGCTCGACCAGATCGCCATCCCTCCGCTCGCTCTCTACACCGAGCGCGAGATCGCGGAGCGCCGCGAGCGGATCCGGCGAGTCTACAGCCTGGAGAACTACGGAAAGCGCCTCGACGAGGTCTACGACCGCATCCTGCTCGGCCCCGTCGGCAAGGTCGGCCACCTCCCGACGCGGAAGGTGCTGGCGCAGTTTTTGAATCCGGCCAGGCTCAATTTGCTCCGCAACGGATGAACGACCACATCGCCCATGTCCGCGCGACGATGCGACCGCTCTCCGTCGCGGCGACAGGCATGGCGCCGAAGCTTCCACACCTCGACGGAATCCGTGCCGTGGTCTTCGATCTCTATGGCACCCTGCTCGTCTCCGGTGCCGGAGGAGGCTCGCATGAGCAAGAGCCCGATCCCGACGACCTTCCCGGATTCGAGCGGGCTTTGCTGGACACCGTCAGAGCGCATCAGGAGCGCCGCCGTGCCCAAGGTATCGCCTTTCCCGAGGTCGAGATCCGCGAGGTCTGGGCCGAGGTGCTCGCGTCGCGGGGAGAGCCGCCCAAGTCCCGCGAGGAGATCGAGACCCTCGTCCTGCGCCACGAATGCCGCGTCAATCCCGTCTGGCCCATGCCGCACGCGGAGGAGACCCTTGCCGCACTGCGGGCGGCGGGCGTTGTCCTCGGTATCGTCTCGAACGCACAGTTCTACACCCTCCCGGTGATGGAGGGCCTCTTCGGCGAAAGCCTCGACGGTCTCGGCTTTCATCCGAGCCTGCGGGTGTTCTCCTTCGAGGAAGGGGAGGGCAAGCCCTCGCCTCGCCTCTTCGCCCTGCTCCGCGAACGGGCCGCCGCCCTCGGGATCGCGCCGGACGAGGTGTTCTATCTCGGGAACGATTTGCGGAAGGACGTGCTCCCCGCGCGCGCGGACGGTTTCCGCACCGGATTGTTCGCCGGCGACGCGCTCAGCCTCCGCCTCGGCGGGATGCCGGAGACGGAGGCCGTCGGGCTGGCTGACGCGGTTATCACCGATCTCGCTCAGGTGCTCGGGATGTTTCGGGGGAGCTAGTAGGGGCTGGGATTATGCGTCGTGACAAAGGCTCGGAAGATGCCGAAACTCTTGACGTCATGCGGGAAAAACGGTTTTCTCGAGGGTGTCCACTTGGCGGCGTCCGGTCGATGGGGCTGATACGGAGGTGGACGAATGCTGCTGCTATGTCGAAAAATTATGGGTACCGTTGACGAAGATCGGTTCGAACGCATTTGGGAGCATCGCGAAGAGGTTATTTACCCATCGCTTTTTGGCACGGAGTTCGAAGGCATATTTCCGCTTCCTATGGAACAGGGGGCGGATCCGAGGTGGTCAACATGTGGTGTGTTTCGATTTGCTCCGACTGAGACGCGGAAGAGCTGGCTCTACGTTTCCTCAGGATTATCAAACGCTTGGTTTGACGAATCGCCCGATCCATCTGGAACATCTGGATTTGGATGCGAATTCATTATGGAGACTCCCGAGAGTGAGGATTGGCCGATCATCAGATTGCACCAGATCATGAAGTATCAGATCGATATCTGTTTCGGGAAGTATGAAGGAGCTGAACCTCTCGGCGAATATGACCGAATTCCACTTGGGAGCGCGATCGACTTTGCTGGAAGTTCCCTCACGCATATGATATTGTATCGACCATCGTCGATAGTTCAGGAGTTCCATCAGGATTCCGGCTGTGCGGATTTCTACCTCATGTTCGGTATCACCGAGGCTGAGCGAGATTTCGCAAAGAAATTTGGTAGCGATACCCTCCTCGACATTCTTCGGGCCGAGACCGAGTTTCCGATCACCAACCCCTCCCGTGGGTCAACACAGGCATAACAAGGAGGCGTTTCGAGTCTTTGATCCGCTGTGGGATCAATTCATAAGCAGGTCAAGGAAGTTGACATTCCGTTGGTGTTTGCTCGTTGCGATGCAAAAGACTTTTGATTCCTGATCCTTGATTGCAGCCGCGAGAGCAAGAAAGTCCTTCGAGGCGTCCGCTTGATGTGATTCGAAGTCATGCCCGGGAAGTCGTCTGTCCAGCTTTAGCTTTCACGTCGGCTCGGCGAAGTAGAGAGGCCTTTTGCGAGTGGCCAGATCGGGTCGATGTGATCGCGTGGCGAGATCACGAAGAGCGGAACCTTTTTTAAATGAATGGAGGAAGGCCCCGGGCCGTCCACCCATCACGGGAACAACCCCGTTTTAAAACATGAAACTCAAGCACTCCATCCTGACATTCGCCGCCGTTGCCATGACCATGGGCGTCCTGACTGACGCCAAGGCCCAGCACCGTTCCGGCCCGCCTTTCAATGCCAGCACCTCTCTGGTTCGCCAAGCCCAAACCTTGGAGAGACTCGCCGCCCAACTGGGTGACGAATTCCGATCCTACTACCGCCAGTCGCCCAATGCCCGCCACTTGACGGGCGACGCCATCGCGATCGGTAACCGGGCCAGGAGCATCCAGAATCTGGCGCGCAGCCATTCGCCCTCCTTCACCCATCTGAACCGTGAAATCGCGGGGCTGGAGAAACTGAGCCATCACCTCAGGAACGAGGTCGGCATCTCCCATCGTGGCCGCTACGGAGCCTCGCGCCACAATCCGGTGCAACAGCTGCTGCGCTCCATCGATGGGAGCATCGCCGGTCTCCGTACAGAAGTAGCCAGCCTGCAACGCGCCAACAGCCGCAACCACGGCCACGCCAATCCCAGCCACGGTCGAGGCCACAGCCACGGCAGCGTCCCCAATCCGGGCGGACGTGGCGGTTGGTTCAGGTGAGGAGGGTGGGGCGGATCGCCCCGAAGTCAGACATCCGAAATCCGAAGCCAGAAGTCCGAAGCCAACTTCGGATTTCGAGCTTCGGATTTCGGGTTTACCGATAGGTTACGCATGATGAATCGTCGCGACATCCCCGAGTATTCGATGAACGAGGTCGGCTCCGACCGCCTCCGGAGCCGTGGCATTCTGGTCATGGGCATGTCGGATTCGGTGCGAGACGATCCCCGCCGGCTGCAGCCGCACTTTCACAATTTCTTCCAGATGTACCTGCTCTTCGGCGACACGAGGGTGATGCAGGATTTCGAGGAATACAGCCTGAGGGGGCCTTCCGTGGTGTTCCTCAGTCCCGGCCAGGTGCATACCCTGCGTCCCGGCAGCTCCCTCGACGGATACACGGTGTCGTTCACGCAGGCCTTCTTCGACGACCAGACGCCTCCTCCGAGCCGCCTGCTGGAGTTCCCGTTCTTCTTCACCGAACGGGGCAATCCTTCGATCGCCCTGGAGGACGGGGATCTGCCGGCGGTCACCGCCCTTTTCGAGTCGCTCCACGAGGAATACTGTCAGGCCCGTCCCGACGCGGAGGAGATGCTGCGCACGACCCTGCATCTGCTGCTGCTGCGCCTGTCGCGGCTGAGCGACCGCCCCGTGGAGCATCAGGCCGCCTCCCGCGCGAGGACTCTGGTGCGGCAGTTCTCCTTGGCGGTGGAGAAGCACTTCCGCGAGCTCCACCACCTGGCGGACTACGCGCGCCTGCTGGGCGTCAGCGAAAACCACCTCAACGACATGGTGCGCGAGCAGACAGGAGACTCCGCCGGGTCGATCCTCCGCAGGCGCCGGCTCCTCGACGCCAAGCGGCTGCTCCTGCATTCGGACATGGGCGTCGCCGAGATCTGCTTCCTGCTCCAGTTTAAGGAACCTTCCTACTTCGCGCGCTTCTTCCGCCGCTACGAGGGAGTCAGCCCCACAGAGTTCCGGGACCGCATCCGTGAAAAGTATCAGGGAAAGCTCCCTTGATGTCACTGTGCCGTCTTGAGTCTGTCCGGGGAGACCGGACCGTTCGCAGGATCATGAAAGACACGACCTGCGAATACGGGGTGGCGAGCGAGCCCTTGCCCCGGAGGGCGAACGAGACCGCGATGGCGGTCTTGTTGGCGATCAGCTTTTCGCACCTGCTGA
>CAYSZN010000115.1:0-8596 GCA_964435425.1 uncultured Akkermansia sp.
CGGCGCGGGGCTGCCCTCGTGGTCCGAGAGGGCGGAGCCGAAGCCGAGGGGGGAGGGGCTCCCCACCTCGCAGCGCAGCGGCACGGAGGAGACGTTCGTCTGCGTCGCGGCAAAGACCACGGGCCACGGGCAGGGCTGGGCGAAGGCCACCGACGCCCCCGCCACGGCATGGGGGAAGCGCGCTGTCTCCAGGGGCCTTCCCCCGGCGGAGCCGTTTCCCGTCTCCACGGCGACGTAGGTGACCTCGACGGTGCTCGGCGGCGTGCTGCCTCCGAAATCCAGGATGAATCCAGCCCCCGAGACGGTCGTTCCCGTCAGGCTGGCCCCCGCGCCCTCCGCCCGCAGGAGGACGACGGGGAGGGTGTCGAACGAGTTCGGAAACCCGACCGAGGGGGCGGGAGCGGCTGTGGAGACTGTTTCCCTCCCGGCCTTCCACTTGAGCCCTCCGAACGTGTGCTCGCCGACGGCGGCGGCGAGGTAGGCGATCCTGACCGGGGCGCCGGGAAGGGCCTGGGGATCCGCGATGGAGAAGCGGTATTCGAAGCCGGCGGCGGCGACGTTGCGCAGCTCGATGCCTTCGGCGCGGGCTCCGCCTCCCTGGTCGCCGACGAGGACGACAGGAGCCGCGGCGAAGGCCCTGGGGAAGGTCACCGTATGCCAGGTCTCGGCCTCGGAGACGATCTGGGTTTCGATACCGTAGTCCACCACCGGCGGCCCTTCCTCTCCATGGCTCCGGGGAACGGACATGGCGGCAGCCAGAACCCAGAGCGCCGCGGCCAGGGCGAGCCCGCGGATGGAGCGAAGCGGTTGCATTGCCGTGGGTCTTAGCGGTTCGCGGAACCGATGGCAACGATATTTTCGCCGAAGGGCGAATTTGGTGCTACGCACCGGGGTTGGGGGCGTGGCCTCTCGCCTGCCTCCATCGCTTGGCGGGCCTGAGATCCGGCTTGAAGCGCTTGAGGAAGCGCTCCTCGGCTGCGATGTCGCCGATGAGGAAGATGCGGCCTGCGGCCGGGAGGCGGTAGTCGGGAGCGGGGTTGTCGATGCGTTCCCCGCCCGTCTCCACCGCGATGATGCTGCATCCGGTCTGGGCGCGGACGTCGAGCTCGGAGAGAAGCCGTCCCGCCATCGAGGGGGGGATGATCGCGGGGAAGATGTTGACCCCCTCGGCGAGGAGGAGGTGGTCGGACCCGCGGAGGACGTTGAGGACGGTGTTCGACCCCATCGAGGCGTAGGAGAGCACGAGGTCGGCACCGGCGCGGAGGAGGGTGGCGACGTTCCGGTCGAGGTTGGACCGGGCGAGGATCTGGAAGCTGCTGCGGAGGCGGCGGAAGAAGATGGTGAGGGCCACGTTGGTGTCGTCGTCGTGGGTGGTGATGATGAGAGAGGTGGCCTCGCGGGCGGAGGCCAGCCGGAGCACCTCCATCTCCGTCGCGTCGCCGACGATCGCCTCGGGAATGTGGCGGACCCGCTCGGGATTGCGCTCGATGATGGAGATGGAGCAGGCGTCGAGCTCTTTGAGCGCCCGGTAGGTGGCGCGTCCGACGCGGCCTCCTCCGATGATGAGGACACGGGGCTTCGCCGCCGAGTTGGTGGCAAAGGTGGCGTTGAAGGCCTCGATCTGCTGCTTCGTCCCGGCGAGGACGAAGAGGGTGCGCTCGGTGATGGGAAGATCGGGGCTGGCGAACTCGAGGGCACCGCGGTTCCAGGTGCCGATGGCGTTCACTCCGGTGCGGGAGCGGATCTGGCTGTGGCGCAGGGTCTGTCCCACGAGGGAGGTGCCGGCGGCGGAGGCCTCCGCGATGTGGAGGCCGCCGAGGCTGCCGATGAGGTGGGCGTCGGAGTCCCGGATGCTGATCCGCCGGGCGAGGGCGAAGCCCATCATCTCCTCGAGCCGCAGGACGAGGGTGGCCCCGGCCAGCTCCAGCACGTCGCGCGAGGCGGCGGAGTTCGCCGAGGCGACGATGGGGAGGTGGGGGGCCAGTTCGCGGGCGGTGAAGGTCACGTTGGCGTTGACCATGTCGTCGCGGGTCGAGACGAGCATGGCGGCCTGGTCGATGCGCATCTTCCGGTAGGTCTCCGGATCGTCGAGGTCCCCGACGGCGGATTTGATGCCGCGTTCGTCTAGGGCGAGCGCCTCCGCCGGCGTGGCGCAGAGCACGACGTAGGGGTGGCCATACTTGTCCAGCATGGGGATCAGGGCGGAGGCGACGGCATCGTAGTGGGTGAGGATGACGTGCTGTCGCCAGCCGGAGGGCAGCTCGCGGGGGGTCCGGGCGGCCGCCTGGGCCCGCATCCACGGGGCGTAGAAGAACTCGATGAAGGTGAAGGGCAGCAGCACCAGCATGTAGACGACGCCGGTGACGAGCACGACGATGGAGAAGATCCGGCCCAGATCGCTCTCGAAGGTGATGTCGCCGAATCCCAAGGTGGACATCACGGTCAGCGTCCAGTAGAAGCCGGTGACCCACGAGTGCTCCTGCCCCTCGCGGAGCATGATGAGGTGGAAGATCGAGCTGAAGAGCGTGACCAGCCCGAGGAGGACGATCAGCAGGTGCAGCAGCGACTTCAGATTGCCGCGGCTGGTGCGGTCCTGGAAGATGGCGGTGATGACGGGGATCAGGCCTTTCATCCGTGGAGTTGAGAGTTGAGAGAGGAGGGTTGAGAGGCCGGAAAAAGGGGCGGTTGTCGCCGAAATCCAGACGGATCCGGAGGGCGCTGCGGCGTGGGCCGTGGCCGCTCGCCGGATCAGGCTCGTCCCAGCTCGCGGGCCCGGTCCGCGGCGGCGGCGAGGGCGCCTTGCACGATGCCTTCGAAGCCCTTTTCCCGGAAGAACTGGAGCGCTGCGAAGGTGGTGCCGTTCGGGCTGGTGACGTTCTCCCGCAGGGTCGAGGGGGCTTCGCCGGTGGCGAGGACGAGCTCGGCCGCTCCCGCGGCGGTGTGGACGGCGAGGTCGCGGGCGATGTCCGGGGCGAGCCCCTGCGCGATGCCGGCGGCGATCATCGCCTCGAGCATGAGGAAGAAGTAGGCCGGTCCGCTGCCGCTGACGGCGGTGACGGCGTCGAGGTCGTCCTCGGCGACGCGGCAGACGTAGCCGACCGCGCCGAGGAGGGATTCGGCCAGGGCGGCGTCGCTCTCCGTCGCGGAGGAGCCGAGGGCGTAGGCCGAGGCCCCCTTGCCGACGAGGGCCGGGGTGTTCGGCATCACGCGGACGACGCGGTGGCGGTGGCCGGTGGCGGATTCGATCGCCCCGATGCGGATGCCGGCCGCGATGGAGACGAGGAGCCGGTCGCGGCTTTCCCCCAGTTCGCCCAGCATTCCGGCGAATCCCTGCGGCTTGGTGCAGAGCAGGACGACGTCCGACCCCTCGGCGACGGAGGCGTTGTCCGGTGCGACCCGCACGCCCAGCTCCGCCGCCATCGCCGCGGAGGTGGATTCATGGCTGTCGTAGACGAGGACATCCTCCGCACGGCAGATTCCCGCGGCGACGATGCCGCCCACGAGCGCCCGTCCCATCTTGCCGCATCCGATCGTTCCGAGTTTCATGGCGGTACCGTTAGCTCCATTTTGCCGGAGGGACAGGGGAAAAATTCCGTTGCGGGGGGTATGCGGGCACGGCTAGGTTGGGCGCAGCTTGTTTCCCATGTCCGCCCGAGTCTTCCAGAGCGCCTCCGCCTCCGTCCGCATCGCCGCGGACGAATTCGTCGCGGCCTATCGCGGGATGCTCGTGGCCCGGCTCTTCGAGCAGAAGGTCTCCGCGCTCAACCGTGCCGGCATGATCGTCGGCGGGGTCTATCTTGGGCGCGGGCAGGAGGCCTTCAGCTACGCCCTCGGCGGCCAGCTCGACCGCCGCCTCGGCGATGTCTTCGCCGGGCTCATCCGCGACCAGGCCGGACGCGCGGCCTTCGGCGAGCCGCTGCTGGATGCCGCGCTCACCTACCTCGGAAAGGCGTCGGGCCCCATGCGCGGTCGCGACGGCAACATCCACCGCGGCCGCCCCAGGATGGGGATGCCCGCGATGATCAGCCATCTGGGCTCTTCGGTCTCGGTGGTGAACGGCATGCTCATCGCGAAGCGCTTCCGCGGGGAATCGGGCTTCGTCGGCGGAGTCTCCGCCGGGGACGGAGCGACGTCGACGGGCGCCTTCCACGAGGGGCTGAACCAAGCTGCGGTCGAGCGCCTGCCGCTCGTCGTCGCGGTGGCCGACAACCAGTTCGCCTACTCCACGCCGACCTGCCGCCAGTATGCCTGCGAGGATCTCGTCGACCGTGCGCTCGGCTACGGAATCACGGGCCATTCCATCGACGCGACCGATCTGGCGAGCTGTCTGGAGACTTTCCGCACGGCGATCACAAGGGCGCGGGCTGGCGAGGGCCCCCAGATGGTCGTCGGCAAGCTGCTGCGCCTCTCCGGCCACGGCGAGCACGACGACGCCAGCTACGTGCCGGAGGAGGTGAAGGCGGGGCGCTACGGCCGCGACTGCCTCGCCCTCGCGCGGGAGCGCATCCTGGCGGAAGCCTATCGGAATGCGGAGGAGCTGGAGGCTCTCGAGCAGGAGGTGCAGGATTTCGTCGAGGAAACCTTCGCCAAGGCCCAGTCGGAGGAGCCGCCAAGCCCGCTTCATGACGACTGGCGCGCCTTGTCGACGCGGCGCCTGGCCGAGGGGCATTGAGAGCTCCCTGTCTTGACAAGGATCGAGGAAAGCGATCTATTTTTCGTTGACGGATCCGGTTTGGGGTCGAATGGCTTGGAGATATGGTCAAATTCCGCGAAAGTCTCTCCGATATCCTTCTGCGGACTGGATGGACGCAGATCGAGCTGGCGCGTCGCTGCAATGTCAATGCGGGCAATCTTTCGCGCTGGTGCCAGGGCAAGACGCTTCCGGACCGGAATGCCCTGGCGAAGCTGGTGGAGGGAGTCCCCAAGGAGGATGCGGGGCGGCTGGTGATCGCGTGGATCGAGGACATGCTGCCGCCCGAGGCGTCGGATCTGGTCTCCGTCTCCCTGCGCCATGCCTCGGCACGGCTGCAGGAGGCTCCGGTGGACGAGTGGCCGTCGGGCATCAGCGCGAGAACTCGGCGGAAGTTCATCGATTTCTCCCAGCTGGCGATGATGAATCCCGACGTGATGGACATCGTCGAGGTGCTCCATTCCGCCGCGATGCGCATGCGGAAGCCGTGACGGACTCCCATTTCCTCCTTGCCCGGCTTCGTTTTCCGGTGCAAGGCTGAACACGTGATCTCCCTCGCCGAGCTGGGCAACGCGCCCGATTCCCTGACCCGCTTCACCTCCCTGTTCTTCGGGGAGAGCGGCGCCCTCTCGCGGCTTGGCGATTTCGAGTACCGTCCCGAGCAGCAGCGGATGGCCGTGGCCGTGGCCCGGGCCTTCGAGGAGGAGCGCCCCCTCGTGATCGAGGCGGGCACGGGGGTGGGGAAGTCGCTCGCCTATCTCGCCCCCGCCGTGCGCAAGGCCATCGACGAAGGGCGCAAGGCGGTCATCTCGACCCATACCATCAATCTGCAGGAACAGCTCGTCCACAAGGACATCCCCCTGCTCCAGTCCGTCATCGGCGAGCCCTTCCGCGCCCTCCTTCTGAAAGGGCGGCGGAACTACCTCTGTCCCCTGCGCCTCCAGATCGCGATGTCGGGGGGAGGGGAGCTCTTCACCACCACGGAGCTGGAGGAGCTGAAGCAGATCTGGACGTGGGCCGAAACGACGCAGGACGGCACCCTGAGCGATCTCGATTTCGCCCCCTCGCCCCGGGTCTGGTCGCAGGTGTGCAGCGAGAGCCACGCCTGCACCCCGAAGCGCTGCGCCGGCTCGGGACGGTGCTTCTACCAGGAGGCCCGCAAGCGCATCGCCGAGGCCCATCTCCTCGTCGTGAACCACACGCTCTTCTTCACCCTGCTCAACGGCCAGAGCGAGTTCAAGGAATCGGGAGAGGGCTTCCTCTTCGCGAAGGACTTCCTCGTCTTCGACGAGGCGCACACGCTGGAGCAGGTCGCGGCCCGGCAGCTCGGCCTCTCCCTCTCGCAGACGGGGATGAAGTTCGATCTGCACCGCCTCTTCAACCCCAAGAACAAGAAGGGGCTTTTTCAACTGACAGGAGACGCCGAAGGACGCCGCCTGACCATGGCCCTGCTCGACGGGATCGACGATTTCTTCGACAGCGTGGAAAGCCGCTGCCGCTGGGGCGACTACGGGCGCGAGTTCCGCGTCCGCGAGGCCGAGTTCGTCGAGGACACCCTGGGAGGCGGGCTCATCGAGCTGAGCCGCCGCGCCCGCACCATCGCCGATCTCGCCGACGAGACGACCAAGGCGGAGCTGGGCGAGCTCGCCCGCCGTCTCGCCGACTGCCGCGCCGGCCTCGCCACCTTCCTCGACCAGCGCGACGAGGGTCTCGTCTACTGGGTGGAGAAAAACGAGCGCGAGTCCCTCTCCCTCAACGCGGCGCCGGTGGACGTGGCCGAGCTGCTGCGTCCCGTCTTCTTCGAGCGCAGCCGTCCCTGCGTCTTCACCAGCGCGACCCTCGGGGTGGGGGAGCGCGATCTCGGCTATTTCCGCAAGAGAGTCGGGGCCGGCGAGGTCGAGGCGATCCGCATCGGCAGCCCCTTCGACTACGCGAAGCAGATGACGATCCACCTCGTCCGGCGGATGCCCGATCCGGGCGGACCGGACTACGAGGCGGCCCTCGCGAAGTGGATCCGCCATTTCGTCAGGAAGTCGGGCGGCCGGGCCTTCGTCCTCTTCACGAGCTACAAGCTGCTCCAGCGGCTCGCCGCCGAGCTCGACGACTTCTTCCGCACCGAGAAGATCCGTCTCCTCGTCCAGGGAGGCGGGGCGTCTCGGGGACAGCTCATCGAGGAGTTCAAGCGGGACGAGACCAGCGTGCTCTTCGGCACCGACAGCTTCTGGACCGGCGTCGATGTGCCGGGGAAGGCCCTGACGAACGTCATCATCACGCGCCTGCCCTTCGCCGTGCCCGACCATCCCCTGACCCAGGCGCGGCTCGAGTGGATCGAGGAGCGGGGCGGCAACTCCTTCATGGACTACAGCGTGCCCGAGGCCGTCCTGAAGCTGCGCCAGGGCGTCGGCCGCCTCATCCGCAGCGGCGAGGACCGCGGCATGGTCGCGATCCTCGACAACCGCGTCCTCAGCAAGCGCTACGGCAAGATCTTCCTCGAGGCGATGCCCGAGGCGCCGGTGGTCGTGGAGGAAGGCTGACCCGATGCGATCCGTCGGTTCCGGGCCTCTCGGCTCTCCACGGTCCTCTCCCGACTGCCGGAGCTATTCCCCGATCCTCAGCAGATGCCCCTCGGTCCTGACGACGAATCCGTCGGAGACCACGGCGAAGGACGAGAGTCCGTATTCCCCGAGCTGGTTCTCGGCGACCTTTCGGAAGACCTTGTCGGGCTTCACCACGGTCGTGATGCCGTCGCCATTGTGGAAGTAGAGATGGCCGCCCGCATGGACCGGCGAGGCCGAGTAGCCCCCGCGGCCGTCGAGCCGCTCGCGGTAGTGCTCCTTTCCGGTGGCGGCGTCGAGACAGCTCAGGATGCCCTTGTCGTCATTGAAGAAGATGAAGTCGCCGACGAGGATGGGCGAGCTTTCCTTGGGCACCGTCTTGTCGTCCTTCCAGAGGAGATGGGTTTCGGTGACGTCGCCGGTGCCGTCCGTCCTCACCGCATGGAGCACGGCCCGGCCGAAGCCGGAGCAGACGTAGATGACGCCGTCCCGGTGAAGGGGGCGCGGCACCACGGAGAAGCCCTCGCCGTAGCGGTAGCGCCAGATCTCCCGGCCGTCCGCAGGATCGTAGGCGACGACCGCACCCGATCCGGGGACGACGGCCTGGGCCTGGCCGGAGACCTCGACGATGAGCGGAGTCGAAAACGAGAAGGGGCTCTTCACCACCACATTGCGGAGGGTCTTCCAGGCCACCGAACCGTCTTTGGCATGGAGCGCGACGACGAAGGGATCGCTGGCTCCGTCGCAGGCGAAGATCAGCTTGTCCCCATGCAGGACCGGCGAGCCGCCGTTGCCGTGGACGGGAGGGTAGGGCAGCGAGGTCTGGGTCCAGAGGACCGTTCCGTCCGCGGCATCGAGAGCGGCGGTCCCATCGTGGCCGAAATGGACGTAGAGCCTGCCGTCGGCATGGACCGCGGTGGGGGAGGCGTGGCTGTTCTTCTGGTGGATCGCGCCTTCCTCTTTCCTGAAGACCTCCCGGTCCCAGACCGGATCCCCGTCGTCGAGGCGGAAGCAGAGCGCCCGCAGCGAGAGTGCTCCGTCTTCGACGACGGCGGTGGTGATATGGATCCTGCCATCGGCGACCACCGGAGAGGACCAGGCCTTGCCCGCGACGGGAGTTTTCCACCGGATCTTGCTCGTCGGCGACCAGAGGGTCGGAGGCTTGGCCTCGGGAGCCTGTCCATCCGCCGTCGGTCCCCGGAATTCCGGCCAATGGTCGGAAGCTGCCGCCGTGGCGAGGCAGAGGGCAAGGACGCCGGAGAGGGAGCGGAAAGGCAGATGCATGGTCCGGATTCTATTGGAATCGCGATGGCTGGCAAGACCGGACAGAGGACGGATTGCCGGAGGTCGG
>CAYSZN010000116.1:0-953 GCA_964435425.1 uncultured Akkermansia sp.
GAAGATCAAGCACGTCGTCGTCGATCCGGAGAAGCTGGAGGCGCAGCCGATCGCGATCTTCGGGCCGGGGCAGCCTGAGAAGAAGGAAGGGACCGCTGATCCTCGCTGATTTGCGCTGATTTTTCTGTCCGGCCAGAGCATGAAACTCCGATCAGGAATCAAACTCTTGGCCGAGATCGAAGGCTACGGCGATCCCCTGAAAGACAATGATCGTTGCGACGCAGTTCTTAAGTTCTATCGGAACCACAACGAACCCTTGTTGATGAGGACTTTTCATGTGGAAGCGATTCCGTATGTCACTGACACGGACGGGTCATTGGCGATTGCATGGGAATCCCCCGATCCAGTCGATAGCCACATCGTAATCCAGCGCAACCTTTCAGTCTCACGAGGGGCCGACCTATTGCCGGGGATCTACTACACCCTCCTCGGAATGCGTGCCGCCGGATATCGACACGTTTCGATCCCTCCCCACCTATTTGCCCACTCGATGCACGAGACTCTTGGCATCGACCGAAATTCAGTCATCAAGCTGGAATGCTTCGTAACCGCCAAGCGATAACCTCCATGTCAAACACTCTGGAAGTACAATGCCCGGTAGGGACGGCTGGCTCAGCCGTCCGCCGAAAGACCGTGCAACACCGGAACCATTGATCGCATCGCATGAAACCCCTGCTCTGGATTCTCGCGGCACTGGCGGCAGCCGTTCTTCTGCTCATTGCCATGACGATCCCTCGCGGGCATCCGGACGCACAGCAGGCACGCCGTGACTTTCTAGCCGATCATCCAACCCACACCATCGAGCACATCGACGAGGTCGAACAGGAGGTCGCCGCCGTGTCCTACCGAATTTTCCACCGCGTCCCCGGCGATCCCTCCCTTCATGAGGAGTTCCGCCAATACGTCCACCACTCCGACGGACAATGGCACCTCTCTCCCAGACGTCCCAATCC
>CAYSZN010000116.1:963-8567 GCA_964435425.1 uncultured Akkermansia sp.
ACCACCCCCGCACCAGCCAACCTTTTACTTTTTACCTTTCACCTTTTACTCCGCTTTCCCGATGACTCCTCGCTACACCGGCATCGTCCCTCCCCTCATCACCCCGCTCACCGGCCGCGACACCCTCGACGTTGCGGGACTCGAACGCCTCGTCGAGCGCCTCATCTCCGGAGGCGTCTCCGGTCTCTTCATCCTCGGCACCACCGGCGAGGCCCCCAGCCTCAGCTACCGACTGCGCCGCGAATTCATCGGGCACGCCTGCCGCTTCGTCGCGGGCCGCATTCCCGTGCTCGTCGGCATCACCGACACCTCACTGGTCGAATCCGCGAATCTCGCCGCGCACGCTGCTGACTGCGGGGCCGACGCCGTCGTCACCTCCGCGCCCTACTACTTCCCCTCCGGCCAGCCCGAGTTGCGCGAGTTCCTCGAGGACCTGCTCCCCGAGCTGCCCCTGCCGCTGATGCTCTACAACATGCCCGCCCTGACGAAGACCTCCTTCTCCGCCGAGGTCGTCTCCTGGGCCTTGCAGCAGGAGCGCATCGCCGGACTGAAGGACAGCTCCGGCGACCTCGTCTATTTCCGCCGCATGAGACGCCTCGCCGCGACGACGCGGCCCGACTGGTCCTTCCTCGTCGGCCCCGAGGAGCTCCTCGCCGAGTCCGTCCTCCTCGGCGGCCACGGCGGCATCAACGGCGGGGCGAACCTCCATCCCGCCCTCTACGTCTCGCTCTACGAAGCGGCAAAGGCGGGCGACGTCCCCCGCGCCCGCGAGCTGAGCGAGCAGGTCATGAACCTGAGCGAAGCCATCTACCATGTCGGTCGCCACGGCTCGGCCATTATCAAGGGCCTGAAATGCTCCCTCTCGATCCTCGGCGTCTGCGACGACTTCATGGCTGCGCCCTTCCATCGCTTCCAAGAGGCGGAACGGCGCGTCATCGCACAGCATCTGGAGGCGCTCGGGATTTCGCAGTGACGTTCGGTAAAACAATACCACAATGGGCCTCGAATACAAAATTGAGACTTACGATACAGATCGCGCGAGACTACCAGAACTACTTCGGAGCCGCCCTGATTTTCTCAGAGAGGAAGACGGGATGTTCTATCTAGGATTGGTGCCCGAGCAGATCCTGTTTAGCGTGAAGCAAGAAAAAGAACATGTTTACGTCTGCCAACATGTTGGCACGCATGAAACTGACGCATTACTCGGCTTACTCATCCGACGATTACTTTCATCTAACGATCATGTGGTTATTACTGAGATATAAAACAAATCCGAACTTGGGCGATAGCCACATGCGTTTGATTTGGACCACGAATGGACACGAATAAACACGAATTGAAGACCGACAGGCGCGATAGCGATTCGTGTCCATCCGTGTTCATTCGTGGTCCCAAAATCCCATAGCCAAAGCCCACCTTCCTCAACCCGCGCTCCTCACCACGTCTCTCCCCACATGAACCCCCAACACATCCTCCTCGCCGCCAGTGGCGACGCCCGCCTTTCCGCCAACCAGCGCTGCTGGCCCACGCAAGCCGCGATGGAACGCGATCTTGTCGCCGCCTTCTCCCACCTCGGAGCCACGGTCGAGCGACTCCATCCCTACGACGAAGCCGAGGGGCACGGATTCCTCGACTCGCAGAAACGCTGCCTCGAAGTCTTCCGCGACATCGACAAGGACGCCCCCCTCGTCGTCGCGGAGAGCGTCTGGCAATACAGCCACCACGTCCTCGCCGGACTCATCGGCCACCGCGGCCCCATCCTCACCGTCGCGAACTGGTCGGGGCAATGGCCCGGCCTCGTCGGCCTCCTCAACCTCAACGGCTGCCTTCTCAAGGCGGGCGTCCCCTTCTCCACGCTCTGGGCCGAGGACTTCGCCGACGAAGGTATCCAGGCGAAGCTGCGCGAATGGCTCGACACCGGCGCGATTCGCCACGACCTCTCCCACTGCCGCGCCTATTCCCCCGGCGAGAGCGAAAGCGAGTCCATCGGTCGCGAGCTCGCCCGCGAATTCCGCACCCGCCGTTCAATCATGGGCGTCTTCGACGAGGGCTGCATGGGCATGTACAACGCCATCCTCCCCGACGAACTCCTCTTCCCGCTCGGCGTCTTCAAGGAGCGCCTCTCACAGAGCGCCCTCCTTTACGCCATGGGCGAAGTCACCGACGAGGAGGCGGAGGGCGTCTTCACCTGGCTCGTCGAGCGCGGCTTCCAGTTCCACTTCGGCGAGGACCCCGCCACCGAACTGACCCGCGACCAAGTCATCGAGCAATGCCGCATGTATGTCGCCGCCTGCCGCCTCGGCGACGAATTCGGCTGCGACGCCATCGGCATCCAATACCAGCTCGGACTGAAGGACATGTGCGCCGCCTCCGACCTCGTCGAGGGACTCCTCAACAACCGGGTGCGTCCTCCCGTGCGCCGCGCCGATGGCTCCATCATCCGGGACGGGGACGCCTTCCCCCACTTCAACGAGGTCGACGAATGCGCCGGGCTCGACGCCCTCCTCATCCAGAGCGTCCACCGTCGTCTCGGCCAGCCTCTCGAAACCACCCTGCACGACCTGCGCTGGGGCGACCGCGACGCCAGCGGCACCGTGGACGACTACGTGTGGGTGCTGGAGATCAGCGGCGCGGCCCCGCCCGACCATCACATTGGCGGCATCGCCGGATCGCACGGCCACCGCCAGCCCGCGATGTATTTCCCGAAGGGCGGGGCCACCTGCTCCGGCGTGGCCAAGCCCGGCGACCTCGTGTGGAGCCGCGTCTTCGTCGCCGGCGGGCGCCTCCATCTCGACATCGGCCTCGGTCGCGTCGTCGATCTCCCCGCCGAGGAGACCGCCCGCCGCCTCGAAGCGACGACGAAAGAATGGCCCATCATGCACGCCGCCTTCGAAGGCGTCACCCGCGACCAGATGATGGCCCGCCACGCCGCCAACCATGTGCAGGTCGTCTACGCGAACGACGCCGAAACCGCGAGGCAAAGCCTCCTCGCCCGCGCCGCCATGGCGGCGGAATTGGGGATCGAGGTGACGATCTGTGGGGTGTGAACGCCTCTCCAACGGACGGCTCGGCAGCTCCGCCCCACCTTCGTCGGATCCGACGGATTGGCTGTGATGCCAAGCCCGATCCAGAGTCCCGCTCCGCAATCGTTCAGATCGTTTCCGGATTTCGTATCACACCCGCCGCAGGGGCTGCGAGAAGATCATGTCCACGATGGGGATCGGGGTGCGCAGCTCCTGGGGATTGCCGAAGAAGGTGGGACCGCGGCTGGCCATGCGGTCGTGGAGGAGGGAGATGCTCTGGACGTCGAGGGCTCGGAGCGTCTCCGGCGTGAGTGCTTCCCCGCGCAGATGGGTGCGGGGATAGGCGAAGGCCTCCACCCGCACGAAGAGAGCCTCGATCTGCCCTGCGGCATTCCGCTTCAGAGGGAATTCCGCCTCGGAGGCGTCGGCCACCGCCGCCACGCCGCGGTCGGTGACGAAGCGGATCTGGACCTGGGGCCGCTTCCCGGGATCGTTTCCCGCCACGGCCGCCTCGACGGCGACGGGGCGGCCCCCGGCATCCCGGCGCACCGAGAGCCGGGTGAAGCGGAAGTCGCTGTGGTCGTAGGGCGACACCACTTGCCCGGCCTCGTCCGTCGCCACGGCCGCCACCGAGCCGAAGAACTCGCCCCTCCGGTAGGCGCGCAGCGCGGCGGCCTCGCGCTCCGCCGGGGTCATGCCCTCCCGCTCGGACATCAGCAGCACGTTGCGTCCCCGCCCGTATGTGTTGTGGTCCTTGACGAAGAATCCCCAGCAGCGGCGTCCCGTCCGCAGCAACTCGTCCCACAGCCGGTAGAAATGCAGGTTCGTCTCCTTCCCCTGCGCGTAGAATCCGCCGGCCGCGCCGAAGCCCGAGGTCAACTGGTTCCAGATCTCGATGCCGAGCACGCGCGGATCGAAATCCAGCATTTCCGCATACCGTTCGAGGGAGCCCGTAGGATGGTTCAGGGTGATACCGCCTCCGTCAGGATGGGCCAGGCCGCCATCGTGACGCCCGTCCACCCTTTCCCCGTCGAGCGCGGCGCGGAACACGTCGCGCCAAGGGCGGTTGGAGCCCTGCATCAGGCGGCATTGGGCCACGGAGAGCTGGGCTCCGTCATCGTCCAGCCTGAGGCCGATACCTGGCGAATTCGCACGCAGATGGATCGTGTGGCTGCCAGCGGCCAGCGGGCGCTCGCGGATGGGGCCGCGGTCGGGGAAGCCGTCGCGGAAGGCGCATTCCGTCGCGCCCTCCACCGTGAGCGCGGCGGTGGCCGCATCCTCCGTCCCGCCCTTCGCCGGTTCCAGCCGCAGGTCGAGGCGGTAGACGCCCAGCCAGGGGCGGGCCTCGTCGAAGGGATGCAGCCCCTCGAAGCGGTGGACCAGGGGCGCGGCCTTCCGCCCGTCGCTGCCTACATTGCTTCCGTATCCGGTGGTCAGCAGGCTGCCCAAGGCGTTGCAATGCAGCGGGCTGTCCAGAAAGGAGTGGTGCTCGGCGTTCGGTGAGCCGATCAGGTCCGGATGGGATGCCGCGTATTCCTCCGGCAACGGCGTAGGGGCGGAGGGGTAGTAGTTGCTGAAGGCGAAATGGCGGTAGCCCATTCCGTAGAAAAGGTCCCGCGAGAGGTCCGACTGCCCTTGGTGCTGGTGCGACATCGAGTGCAGGCAGCGGCAGCGGTTCCAGTCGATGTCCGCATAGGGGTTGTCCAGATCCTGGCCGGCGCTTCGGGATTCCGCGTGGCTGGCGGACCTGGCCGCCGGCAGCGCAGGCAGTCCGGAAAGGGCGAGCAGCAGACGTCTTCGTTTCATGGTCGGAGCGAAGGTTGTAGTCCCTCTCGGGGCAGCAAGGCAACTCCCCGGATCGCGGTGGAGAGGAGCAGTTGGGGGTTTCCCGATTCTTCTGGATCTGCGATAGAAAATCTGGAAGATGAAACCGCTCCGGAAACGCTGAAAATGGAACCCATCCCAAACACGCCGCTGAATGCCGATATTGGCACTGAGGACTTTTCTCGGTGCAAGCGAGGGCGATGGCTTGCGGGGCTTGGGGTTGCGCTCTTCACCGGACCCATCTGGGGATTGCTCGGGACCGTTGTCGGTATGATTCGCGCATTCGATGCCCTTGCAGAGGATAATGCGGCGACACCGGAGACCCTTTCACAACACATCAGTGTTGCCCTCGCTACCACGGCGGTTGGTATCGCGGTCGGCTTCGTTGGAGCCATCTTGATTCTCGCGGCTTTTTTCGCTGCGAAGAACCGTGAGTATTGGTTCTTCTGGTGGTCGGTCGTTTTGTCGGCATTCTGGTGTTTTTCATCTCCGATTGTCGGGCTGCCTATCTTGATCCTCTTCCTATGGAGACGGGCCGAATTCATGAAGCCAGCGATCCGATAAGGTCGGATGCCGCACCCAAGAGGGTTGGATGTGGCGAAGCGTAGCGGAAGAGGCGACTCTTCCGCCCGGCGGAGGAAAGGCCGAAGAGCGGCCTCGCCTCCGCGATCACGCCTTCTGGACCGCACCTCGCCTTCCTGATACGCTCGCGGGCATGAAGCCCTCCCTTTCCTCCAGCCGCCGCCATTTCCTCCGGGTCGCCGCCTCTGCGCCGCTGTTCTCTACGCTCTCCCGTCTGCGGGCTGCCGACGGCACGGGCGAGACGGAGCATTTCCACTACCGCCTCGCCCCGCCGGACGGTCCCTACATCGACTCGCAGCGCGACCACAAGGCCTTCGCCTTCCACGAGGGGCATATTCTCTATTCCGAGGACAACGCGAAGAGCTGGGCGCAGAAGACGCCCTTTCCCGATGCGGCGAACCTGCTCTGGAGCACCTTCCTGAAAAACGGAAACATCCTCTTCGCGACGCGGGCCAACCTCTACCTCAGCACCGACAACCTCGCCAGCTACCGAGAGATCACGGTGAAGCGTCCCGACGGCAGCGACTACAAGACGCACACGCCGCTCGATCCCAATCTGCCGGGCTGGTACTTCCATTCCCTCGACGGCGTCCACAGCTGGGACGTGGACGGCAAGGAGATCCTCGTGTGGGGGAACTACTGCAACGTGGTCGGCGGTCCCGTGCCGGTGAACCTCTACTACTCCACCGACGGAGGTGAGACCGTGAAGCTGGCCTACTCCTTCGGACGGAATCCGCATTTCCAGCAGAAGGGCGCGACGCCCGACCAGTTCCTCGGCGACCCGGACAACCCGGTGATCTGCCGCCACATCCACGGCGTGATGTACAACCCGGCGGAGAGGGCCTTCTATGCCTGCACCGGCGACGTGGACCGCGGGCACGGCCACGAGGTCCACTGGATGCGCGGCACCTACGACTGGGCCGCCGACGCCTGGGACTGGAAGGTGCTGGTCTCGGTGAACTCGAACTCGCGCTACAAGTCGGGCGGCTTCAACTTCGTCGATGGCCAGCTCTACTGGGCGGCGGACGCGAACGGCGTGAAGCTGCCGAACCAGAGGCACGACCGGGGCATCTTCCGCTGCGACCCGGCGGAGCTCGCGGACAAGTCGAAGCACACCTTGCTCTTCGACGCCGAGTTCGAGATGGCCAACATGATCATCCAGGACCAGACGATCCTCGCCTCGCACTGCGCTCCGGCCTCCACCCTCAAGACGGGCATCGCCGTGTCGCTCGACCTCGGGAAGACCTGGGCCGAGCACGATCTCGCCGAGTTCGGCCCGCGCTCGCCGGTGCGCTTCCACCCGAAGAACGCCGAGGGCTGGTTCCGCGTCGATCTGCGCACCGGCTGGATCGACCGCGCCGAGGTGCTTTTTATCAGGCCGAAGGCGTAGGTGGGGGCGGAGCCCAAGGAGGGGCGACATTCCTGTCGCCCGTCTGGTCGGGACCGGACTTGCCGGGCGACAGGAATGTCGCCCCTCCTTGGGTTCCAAGACCGCGTCCGCGGAGCGCCCAACCTCCTCAGTCCAACGTATGGACGAAGAGCCCGGACCGCAGCTTCGGCTCGAACCAGGTCGATTTTGGCGGCATGATCTCGCCGGCGTCGGCGATGTCGATGAGCTGCTGCACCGTCGTCGGATACATGGAGAAGGCCACGGCCCATTCGCCGCCGTCGACGCGCTTCTCCAGCTCCGCCGTGCCGCGGATGCCGCCGATGAAGTCGATGCGCTCGTCCGTCCTCGGATCGCCGATCCCGAGGATGGGGGAAAGGACATGGTCCTGGAGAAAGGAGACGTCGAGCCGGTCCACGGGATTGTCGGCCCCGGGCGCGTCCCAGCTCAGGGTGTGCCATTGCCCGTCGAGGTAGAGGCAGACGGACTCGGGGTCCTCCGGCGTCTTCCGCCCGTTGGAGTCGAGGCGGAACTCGTCGGCGAGGCGCTTCAGAAAGCCGTCGGCGGACAGGCCGTTGAGATCCTTGACGACCCGGTTGTAGGGCAGGATCGCGAGCTGGCTGGCGGGGAACATCACGGCGAGGAACCAGTTGTAGTCCTCCGTGCCGTCGTGGTCCGGGTTCGCCTCGCGGCGCTCCTTGCCGACGCGGGCGGCGCTGGCGCTGCGGTGGTGGCCGTCGGCGACGTAGGAAAGGGGCACCTCGCCGAGGGCGGCGAGAAGGGGGGCG
>CAYSZN010000117.1:0-8559 GCA_964435425.1 uncultured Akkermansia sp.
TGCTTCCGATGGAACGCTCGTGCGTTCCTCTACGCTGCGGGGCGCGGCCTCCCAAGGAACGGGACTTGCCAAGTCCCGGCGGAGCCATGCAGGTGGTGGAGACTTGGCAAGTCTCCTTCCTTGAGGGGGATTTTCCTCTCTGGCTACTTGCAGCGCCTTCATTTCTCTCCACTGTGCAGCAAACAATCCCCACCGCCCACCGTCGGGCAGCCGATGGCTCCACGGCGGCGGACCACCCTCGCCTCCATGCCCCGCTTCCCCATCAAGATGCCCCAGCTCGGCGAGTCCATCGCCGAGGCGACCCTCCGCGAAATCCTCGTCGCTCCTGGCGACGAGGTGAAGGCGGACCAGAACCTCTTCGAAGTCGAAACCGACAAGGCGATGATGGAGGTCACGACCCCTTGCAGCGGCACCATCGTCGAGATCACGGCCGTCGTCGGGACCAGCTACCCGGTCGGCTCGTCCATCGCCGTCATCGAGGCCAGCGAGGAGGAGGCGCTGAAGGCGGGCCTCATCCGTCCCTCCGAGAGCACCGGCAGCGGAGCCGCGACTTCGGCCGGAGCCGAACGCACCCCCGAGGAGAACCTCCATTTCGCCATCGACGAGAAGGAGGTGATCGACCACAGCGCCCCCGCCTCCGTCAAGCCCACCGTCGAGGGCGGACTGCCGGTGCCGGTCCGCTCCAGCGTCTACCTGAGCCCCCGCCTCCGCCATCGCATGGAGGAACTGGGCCTGAACTCCGCCGATCTCGCCGGTCTGCCGGGCAGCGGAGCGGGCGGACGGGTCACAGTGGAGGATTTCGAGAAATTCATCCAGGCCCTCGACCAGAGCCGCATGACCGATGCCTCTCCCATGCGCATCGCCGTGGCGGACTCGATGCGGCGGAGCTGGACCCGGCCCCTCGCCAGCGTCACCGTCCCCGTGGCCCTGGACGCGGTCCTGACCCACCGCAGGTCGCTCGAGGCGAAGCCCGGCATCACCCTCTACGCGATGCGCGCGCTCGCCATCGCCCTTTCCGAGAACACCGCCGTGGCGGGCCGGCTCATCGGCACGAAAATCGTCCACCCCAACGCCATCGACATCGGCTTCGCCGTCGAGGCCGACGACGGCGTGCTCGTCCCCGTGATCCGGAACGTCGACCAGAAGGGACTCGCCGAGCTGCAAGGCCCCTACGAAAATCTCGTCAACCTCGCGAGGGACCGGCGCGTCCCCAAGGAGGCGATGGGAGCCGGCATCGCCACGATCACGAACGTGGGCCCCTTCGGCATCACCGCCGCCAGCCCCATCCCGCTGCCCGAGCAGAACCTCGTCCTCGGTCTCATGGCCGGGCGCAGGATGCCGATGTGGGACGAGGAGAAGGGCGTCTTCGTCCCGCGGATGGAGTCCCAGTTCACCCTCAGCTTCGACCACCGCATCCTCGACGGCGGAGCCGCCGGCCGGCTGCTGCAACGCATCGGCCAGCTCCTCGGGGAGCCGCAGAGCCTTTGAGGCGATCCGTTGAGCATCGAGAGGCCCGGAACCGGCGGGTTGTCCCGGTTCGTTTCGGCGCAGGCCGCCCATTTTGGGCTCCCGACACCCGCCCATCCATTATCGGTTTCTGTTTTTTGTAAATCTATACTTTACAAGTGTAGATTAATGAAATAAACCTTTCCGCACCTCAACTAAACCACACCCCTCCGATGTCCACCATCCTCCCAACCCCGACTGCCTCCATCGAATCCCCCGCTCCGGCGTCCTGGCTCGATCTTGTGAACGACAAGGCCCGGTCCATGCGCTTCGGGTCGGTCCAGATCATCGTCCACGAAGGACGCGTCACCCAGATCGAAGCCACGGAGAAGTTCCGTCCGACACCGCCCGTCTCCGCCCGCCGCCCCGCCGCCAATCCCTGACCCTCCGCCTTGCTCGACCGCCATCCGCGGAGAGATCGAAACCCCGCAAGTCCTTTGCGCACGCCACCCTGCCCTGCGGCGCCTGCGTCCTCTTCGAACCCTCCGAATCCATGAAATTCAACGCATCCATCCCCTTCGCGACCCGCCTTCTCCCAGCCTTCGCCGCAGCCCTCCTTCCGGGCGGGGCGCTGCAAGCGCAGGAGATCACCAACGCCTCCTTCGACATCTCGCGGGAGCTCTTCGCCCACTACAACGAGAAGTTCGTCCCCTACTGGAAGGAGAAAACCGGCCAGAGCGTGACCATCAACCAGTCCCATGCCGGCTCCACCCGCCAGGCGCGCGCCATCATCGAAGGGCTGGAGGCCGATGTGGTCACCTTCAACCAGGTCAACGACGTCCTCCTGCTGGTGGAGCACGGCTACGTGGACAAGGACTGGGCGGGGCAATACCCCAACCAGGCCTCCCCCTTC
Organism: uncultured Akkermansia sp.; assembly: GCA_964435425.1. Lineage (GTDB taxonomy): Bacteria > Verrucomicrobiota > Verrucomicrobiia > Verrucomicrobiales > DEV007 > Arctic95D-9. Next base: position 2,360 of record CAYSZN010000117.1, read on the forward strand.
GTCTCGGGCCATGCCATCCTCGTTCGGAAAGGCAACCCCAAGGGGATCCGGGACTGGGCCGACCTCGCCAAGTCCGGCGTCGAGATCGTGCAGGTGAATCCGAAGACCGGAGGCAACGGCCGCTATGCGGCGCTGGCCTACTACATCGGCGGCTTGAAGGCCTCGGACGGCGACAAGACCAAGGCCCGCGAGCTGCTGAAGGGCGTGCTGGCCAACGTGACCGTGTTCGACCAGGGCGGACGCGCCGCCACCACCACCTTCACGGAGCGGGAAGTCGGCGATGCGCTGGTAACCTTCGAATCCGAAGCCCGTTTCCTCGCCTCCGAGCATCCCGACAAGTACGAGGTGGTCACCCCCAGCGTGACAGTGAAATCCGAGTTCCCCGTCGCGGCCGTGTCGAAGGTCGCCAAAGCCCGGGGTTCGGCGGAACTCGCCAAAGGCTATCTGGACTACCTCTACACGCCGGAAGGACAGACCATTGCGGCGGAAAACTTCTACCGTCCGATCGACGGGAAAATCGCCGCCCAGTTCGCGGAGACGCTTCCACCCGTGGAACTCGCCGACGTCGAGAAGACCATCGGTCCGTGGAAGGAGGTCAACGAGAGCTTCTTCGGAGCCGACGGCCTCATCGACACGCTGCTGGCCGAAATCGGACGTCCTCTCTGATCCTCCCATCCGATGAGCTCCAGGGTGCTCCCCGGCTTTTCCCCCACCCTGGGGGGCACCTTGCTCTTCCTCAGCCTGGCCACCCTGCTGCCGCTCTCGGCCCTGCTGCTGAAAGCTCTGGGGCTCGGCTTCGACGACTTCTGGCAGATCGTCAGCGATCCCCGGGCGGTCTCCACCTACCGCGTCACCCTCTCCGCCGCCCTCTGGGCAACTGCCATCGACCTCCTCCTCGGACTGATGATCGCGTGGATCCTGACCCGCTACGAATTCCCCGGACGTCGCCTCCTCGACGCCGCCGTGGATCTTCCCTTCGCTCTGCCGACCGCCGTCGCGGGGATCAGCCTGGTCGCGATCACCGCACCGAACGGATGGGCGGGACAGTTCCTCGCTCCCCTGGAGATCAAAGTCGCCTACGCCTTCCCCGGCATTGTCCTCGCCATGGCCTTCACCAGCTTCCCCTTCGTGGTGCGGGCCGTCCAGCCTGTGCTGCGGGATCTGGACCCATCCCTCGAGGAAGCGGCGCAGACGCTCGGCGCACGCCCCTGGCTCGCTTTCTGGAACGTGGTGCTCCCGGCGATTCTCCCGGCCCTGGTCTCGGGCTCCAGCCTCGCTCTCGCCCGCAGCCTCGGCGAATTCGGTGCCCTCGTCTTCATTTCCGGCAACCTGCCCTTCCGGACCGAGATCACCTCCTTGCTCGTCTTCATCCGGATGTCGGAGTTCGAATACGGACGCGCCGCCGCGCTGGCCTCCGTGATCCTCGCCTTCGCCCTGGCGCTGCTGCTCGCCACGAATCTCCTCCAGACCCTGCTCCACCGCCGGGCGCACGGCCGGACCTGATCTCATTTCCCGGAGCCATGAGCCAAGCACATGACCGATGTCGCCGAGTCTCCTACCGGAGCACGCCCGGCCGCCTTTTCCTGACGCTGACGGGCGGGGGGCTCGGCGCGCTGCTGATCCTGCTGCCCGTGGCCGCCGTGTTCCACCATGCGCTGCGCGATGGCTGGACCGCCTACCTCGGCCATCTCGCCCATGCGTCCACTGTCCACGCCATCCGTCTCTCCCTCCTCGCCGCCGGGACGGCACTGGCCGTCAATACAGTCTTCGGCCTGTCGGCGGCCTGGCTCGTCTCGAAGTTCGAGTTCCGCGGGCGGAACCTGCTGGTCAGCCTCGTCGAACTGCCCCTCTCGCTCTCCCCCATCATCATCGGGAGCGCCTTCCTCTTCGTCTTCGGCATGCAGGGCCTCTTCGGCCCCTGGCTGGCGGAACGGGGGATCAAGCTGGTCTTCAATCCCGCCGCCATCGTCATCGTCACAACCATCGTCACCGCCCCCTTCGTCTTCAAGCAGGTCCTGCCCCTGATGCAGGCCCAGGGCCGCTCCGCCGAGGAGACGGCGGCGACGCTCGGAGCGAACGGCGGCACGATGTTCTTCCGCGTCACCCTGCCGGGTGTGAAATGGGCGCTGATCTACGGCATGAGCCTCTGCTTCGCGCGCGCCCTGGGAGAGTTCGGATCGGTCGCGGTCGTGTCCGGATCGGTCCGGGGCAGGACCAACACCATGGCGCTGCAGATCGAACTGCTCTTCAACGACCGGTCGCAGACCGGAGCCTTCGCCGTGGCCTCCCTGCTCACCTTCCTTGCGGTCGTCACTCTGGGGATCAAGACCTGGATGGAGCGGCTCGAAAGCCACGACGTAGAAACCAGCGAATAGATCCACGAAGCCCCCTCTCCGGCATTTCCAAATGAAGCCTACCTCTCCCGAACGAATCGTCATCATCGGCGGCGGGTTCAGCGGTCTGATGACAGCGGTGAACCTCGCCCGGCTCGCCCGGCGCCCTCTCCGCCTCTCGATCATCAACCACCGCCACCCGCTCGGCAGGGGCGTCGCCTATGGCACACACCGTGCGGAGCATCTGCTGAACGTGCCCGCGAGAAACATGTCGGCCTTCCCCGATCTGCCCGACCATTTCCTGCAATGGCTGCGCACCCGGTCGGAGTTCGACCTGACTCCGGAACGAGATCTCCGGGAAGGCTTCATTCCCCGCATGATCTACGGCGACTACCTGCGCTCCCTCATGCAGCACTATCTGCAAGACGGCGGTCCCGGCAGCGTCCATGCCGAGTTCGTCGACGAGGAAGCCTCGGACATCGTGCCAACCCTCTTCGGTGCGCTCGTGCGCCTGCGCGGAGGCTGGGAAATCGCCGCCGACCGGGTCGTTCTCGCCACGGGCAGCGAAGCCTCGGCGAACCCTCCGGGGGCGGAGAGCGTCCAGAACCATCCCGCCTGGGTGGAGGATCCGTGGACGGCGTGGAATGAAAAACCGACCTCCCTGGAGGGAACCGCAGTGCTGCTGGGAGCCGGCCTGACGGCGGCGGATGCGATCATCACCCTGCGGAATCTGGGATGGCGGGGAACCATCCATGCCGTCTCACGCCACGGCTGGCTGCCCCATGCGCACTTCCGTGGCATCGAATACCCCGCCTTCCCCCCTGCCGGCGTGGACTTGACGGCGCTGGGCCTGCAAGGACTGCTCTCGCTGATGGAGGAGCACTGCGCCCACCTGCGGGAGGCGGGGGCAAACCCGGCCATCATCGTCGACAAGATGCGCCCTCATACCCAGCAAATCTGGCGGGCGCTTCCAATCGAGGAGCAACGCATCTTCCTGTCCCAGCACGCCAGCCGCTGGAATGTGCTCCGGCACCGGATCTCGCCCGACATCCATGCGCAGCTCGCCGGCATGGAGCTGACCGGACAACTGAGGGTCCACGCGGCAGGCATCCGGCGAATCGAAGCCTCCGGCCCCCGGCTCCGCATCCTTCTCGACGGAGGCACCCCCTTGGAAAGCGATCTCGTCATCAACGCCACCGGTCCGCACCTTCGCTTCTCCCAAACCCGTTCCCCCTTGCTGAAGAATCTGCTGGACCGAGGACTCATCGCAGCGGACGGACTGGACATCGGACTCCTCGCCGCCCCGGACCACACCGTGATCGACGGAGACGGAAACCGCTCCCCCCATCTGCTCGCCCTGGGCCCGCTCCTGCGCGGCGTCCTGTGGGAAAGCACCGCGGTTCCGGAGCTGCGCATCCAAGCCCGGAGCGTGGCGGAAACGGTGCTCGATCAGGAACCCCATCGGGAAAAGGGGCCGACGCCTCTGGTGGAATACGAAATCTGAGCGGCCGACGCTCATTTCTCAGGCGCTTTGAGCTCGCCGAGCACGAACTCCTTCCAGTAGCGGATCACGACCGCATTGGGAAGGAAGGTCTCCTCCTCGCCGAGGACAGCGTCGGGATCGGTGATCTTCTTCACCTCGCCGGTGAGGACGTTGCCGACGGAACCCTCTGCCCGGTTGAGCTCGGGGAGGACAGGCAAGCCCCCGGCAGCGGCGGCAGGGGCTTCGGCGGCACCAGCCTCCGCTTCTCCTTCGGCGGGCTTGTCCTCGGTCTCGGGAGCGGGGGCCTCCGGGGCGTCCTTGGGCAGGCGCGCCTCGACCATGGCGATGAGATATTGCTTCCCGAAATGCTCGATCACTTCGTTGACCTCGCCGCGTCCGCGGAATTCGCGGCCGTTCGTCCAGAGCGGCTTCAGCGGTGCCGCCTTGGCGAGAATGACAGGAGCGGTGTTCTGGGTTCCCCATAGTTCGGGGCGGTTCGAATACTGCCCCCACATGAACAGCATCGGAACCTTCGCCGAGGCCTCCGTCGGTTCGGCATCGTAGAAACCTCCATCGTAGAAGGCGGCGGCGAGGATGCGCTCGGGATAGTGCTGGACGAAATTGTAGCCGAAGGCCGTGCCGCTGCGCTCCGTCCCGTAGATGGCGATCGGCAGATCGACCAGACCGGGCTGCTTCAGCTTCGACGCGAACTTGGCGAGCGCGGCGAAGAGGGCCTTCCCGCTGCCCTTCTCGGGAAACATGAAGTCCTCGACCTTGGTGGGATTGCGGTTTGTATCGCCAGTGCTGTAGGAGAGCAGCGCCATGTCGAACTTCGTCTGGAAAATCCCCCAGTATCCGGTTCCCCGCTCATGGAGCCGGACCCAGCGGAAGGCGTCGCCAAAGTCATCCTGGGAGATCAGGAGTATGCCCCGCGGCTTCGAGGCCGGCATTTGCAGCATATACTCCACATTGCCGACCTGGGTATCGACCCATCCCGGATATTTCGGCTCTTCGGGTGCGGGTGCCGTCGGTGCTCCCTCCTTCATCGCCGCCGGCTCGGAAATGCCCAGGGCGACGGTCTCGCCCGCCTGGGCACGGAGATAGGCGGCGTGGATTTCGGGATGGTCCTTCTGAAGCGCCGCCAGATCGAGCTTGTCCCAGGTGATCCCGATCGCAGGACCTTCCGCCGCCATTTTCACCACCAGCCCCTTGGGAGAGGCCGTCTCGATAAGATGGAACTCGACCGCCCGCCCATTCGACCCGGTGAGGGTGATCGCGGGAAGCGGCGGGGCCGTAACAAAAAGGCCGAGGGCAGCCAAGGCAAGGAACGGCCGGAACGGGGTCTTCCAAAAGGATGATGGGCTCATGGGGCAAAGGGAGATCGAAAGGAGAGTTTTAGCGCATTCCGACGCCCGGCGGCAAGCCTAAACGCACGAACGCGCCACGCCTCCGGCAGTCTTTTTCCGAAGGAACCCGGGGCTTCCGCACCGGGCACAAGAAGGTCACAGCCCCGCCAGGAGGTGGCGGATTCCCGAACCGAGGGCGTCGTCCACGCTTGGCGCACAGTTGGCCACGCTGACCTCGTAGCCTCCCTGCGGGTAGGCCTCCTTCACCGGCACGTACCAGGCTCCGCCATCCCCGTAGGCCGCCGTCGCGACGAAACGCGAAGGTGCCATCGCCTGGGCGCGCAGCTGATACTCGACGAAGCTCTCCGCCGGGAGATGCAGCATCGAGACCTCATCGAGATGGAGACCGCTCAGGACGATGGGCCGTTTCTCCGCGATCCGGCGGATCCAGCTCGCCCGCATGGCGGGGCGGATGCGGTTGGCGGGCACATTCTCCGGATTGCGGACCTGGGCGAGCTCGCCCTCCTCGCTGAAGACGGGATTCACCTCGGGAAGGAGGTCCTGGGTGCGCCACTCCACCTTCTGCAGCGGCTTGGGCGCGAGCTTCGACGAGGCCTCGGCCATGGCGGAGTGAAGACGGCCGGTCAGCTCGACACGCGCCTCCGGCGAGCCGTCGTTGTATTTCCCCGCCCCGATGTTGCCGCCGCAGCCGTTGAAGTAGAGATGGGCGCAGCCCGGCTCGGACTCCTGCATCCGCTGGCGGGCGAGGCCAACGAAGTCGCTGCTGACCTCTCCCTTTCCATAGTGGCTCATGGGATGGCAGGCGTAGTAGTGGCACGCCGCCATTTTTTCACCTTCGCTGTAGAAAGCGATGGTTTTCAATTGAGGATCAATAAGCCCTTCCGGGAGATCAATCAGCTCTGGAACCTTGCACGAACTCCCCCGCATCCGCCCCACTTTGCCATCGGGGCCGATCTCGACCCGGCGGTTTCCGGCGATGCGCTCCACCGTCGCCTCGGCGGATGCGACATGGGTCAG